>JARLFZ010000099.1 GCA_031296305.1 Occallatibacter sp.
TGACGGGCGCACCGTGACCCGCATGGACGGGACAACTTTGACGCTTCGCGTGGCCAACGCGCGCATTGTGACGATAAAGTCCACGGTACGCGATGAACTGCTGGGCTGGCTGGCGAATCCCAACATCGCGCTGCTGTTTCTGGTGGCCGGAGCGTTGCTGATCTATCTCGAATTCAATGCCCCCGGCACAATCGTCCCCGGCGCGCTGGGTACTCTGATGGTGCTGTTGGGCATCTTCGGCCTGGATATGCTGCCGATTCGCTACACTGCGGTTCTGCTCCTGCTGGCGGCAGCCGCGCTCCTGATTCTGGAGGCCAAGGTGGGCGGCCACGGGGCGCTGGCCACTGCGGGCATTCTGTGTCTGACCTTCGGCACCCTGACGCTGGTAGCTGCGCCGGTACCGGAAATGGGCGTCAGTCCGTGGGTGGCCATCGGTGTGAGTGTGGCGTTCGGCGCCATCACGGTGTTTCTGGTGCGGCTGGTGGTGCGTGCGCGCGCGCGCAAGGCACTGATTGGCCCTGATGCCATGGTGGGCTCCGCAGCGACGGCGATGGAAGCCCTTGCTCCGCAGGGGCATGTGCTGGTGGAGGGCGAGATTTGGCAGGCGGTGGCAAATGCACCGGTAGCCGCCGGAACCAGGCTGCGCGTGGTGGGGCACGAAGAGATGTTGCTCGAGGTAGAACCGGAAGGGAAGACAGCGATCAGTGGTCAGTGATCGGTGGTCAGTTGGTATGTGCGGGCTGAGGTTTGTGTGCAAGTCCTTTGTGTGATAACAGGCGGGGTTACCGGCGATGTTTGCATTCAAGACTGCGGTATACGCTCTGACAATCGCAGGTGGGATGTTCTCCGCCTTCTGGCAGTTGAAGCTAAGGCGAGAATGGATTGATGAAGTCTTGGAAAAAGATGAAGGCCCAAGCGACTACGGCATTTTGTACAGCCTCTCGACAAAGATAATGCGGCACCTGCGCCTTCAAGAGAGCCTCCCGGCTAAAGTCCGTTTCAAACTCAGAGTGCTTGGCGGCCTTAATTTTCTGTTCGTGGTGGTTCTCTGCCTGGAAGTGGTCCTCCTTCAGAGGTAGGAAGGATGATATCCATCCCTGTTTTTGCCTACCCCAGATTGCGCAGGGACCAGTTTTTCCGCAGCTTTTCATGCGCTTGTATGGCATTGGAGTAGAATTCCTGCTGAGTGAGGAAAGGAATGTTTCATGTCCATCGGTGATCTCTCGCTTCCTGTGCTGATTGTTATTGCGATTGTTGTCCTCTACCTGCTGAACTCGATCAAGATCCTGCGCGAATACGAGCGCGGCGTCATCTTCCGTCTGGGCCGTGTTCTGGGAGCGCCGAAGGGCCCCGGCATCATCCTGGTCTTCCGGCCCATCGATCAGATGGTGCGCCTGAGTTTGCGGCAGGAGGTGCTGGAGGTTCCGGCGCAGGACATTATCACCCGCGACAACGTTACGCTGAAGGTGAATGCGGTGGTGACGATGTACGTGGTGAATCCCAACGACGCCGCCATCAAGGTCGCCAACTACGTTTACCAGACCTCGCAATTTGCGCAGACCACGCTGCGCTCGGTTCTGGGCGAGGTAGAGCTGGACGAACTGCTGAGTCATCGCGACAAGCTCAATTTGCGCATTCAATCGATCATCGATCAGCGCACGGAGCCGTTCGGCGTGAAGGTGGTCAGCGTGGAAGTGAAGCAGGTGGATCTGCCCGAGCAGATGCTGCGCGCCATCGCCAAACAGGCGGAAGCGGAGCGCGAGAAGCGGTCGAAGATCATCCACGCCGAGGGCGAATTCGCCGCCGCGCAAAGGCTGGTGGATGCGGCCGCACTGATGGCCACGCAACCCATGACGCTGCAATTGCGCTACCTGCAAACCCTGGCCGACATTGGAGTGGAAAAGAACACCACGATCGTTTTCCCGCTGCCGCTGGAGATGCTGACGCTGCTTAACAAGTTCATACCCCCATCGTCGCCTGCGCAGAAGCAACCGTAGGGGGCGGCGCGGGAAAGCCATTCGGATCAAGGGCGGTACATGCGCGGATACTTCGACGAAGACGAACCGGAGCCTGAGCGGCCGCGACGCGATACCGAACTGACACTCGGCGCGGGCGCGGTGCTCGGTCTCGTTTCAGCGCTGTTGCTGGTTTGCGGTCTGTGCTTCGCAGCGGGATACACCATGGGCCATCATGCTTCCGCGCCCTCCGCCGCGTCCAACGGGCCCATTCCAGCTCCCGACCAGGAGCCGTTGCAAGCCAACGGCTCGATTCCCAAGCCTTCAGCTTCGGCGCAACCGGCGGCGCCGGCGCCGCAGCCGGGCGACTCTCCGACGAACCCAGATCCGGGGACGCCTACGCCGGGCGAGAATCCAACCACGACCGAGCAGAGCCCGGGCGCCGGCGAGCCGGGTGGACCCCCCACGGGATCTCCGGAAGCAAAAGCTCCGAGTTCAGTGAAACCGGCTCAGCCCGCTCAAGGCAACACGGGTCCGGCGGCGCAGGGAGGGCAGGCGCCCAATGTCCATACGGCTTTGCCGGCTTCCGCCAAGTTGATGGTGCAGATTGCCGCGGTTGCGCATCCTGAGGACGCCGATGTGCTGGCAACGGCGCTACGCAAGCGCGGCTACTCGGTGACGGCGACGCGCGAACCCTCCGATGGACTCATCCACGTGCGCATCGGGCCCTTCAATAGCCGCGATGAAGCCAACCGCTGGCGCGACAAGCTGCTCGGCGACGGGTACAACGCGGTGGTGCAGCCGTGACGATCTGCCTCACCGGCTGATTGCGAAGAGCAACTGATTCGAGTCTTCTTCAGCCGCGGGGCGAAAGCCGCAGGCAAGCAGAACAGCAATCGAAGCGGCGTTCTCAGGATTTGCATGTGCCTGCACGGTTTGCACCCCGCGCTGGCCTGCATTTTCCACCAGCCCACCAACGATCTCCTTCGCCACTCCCTGGCCCCGCCAGTCCTCGCAAATGGAGTAGCCGATCTCAACCCGCCCGGCCTCGTCCGGCGGTCCAAGGTATCCGGCGCAGCCCACGAGCAGGCTCTTCCCTCCGTCCTCTTCGTCGAACAGGAGATACCAGCCATACCAACCGGCCGCGCTGTCTCCGCCGGCAATCGTGCGATCGAGAAAAAACTGAATGGCATCGCGATCATACTCGCCTGGCGGCCAGTCATCGGGCATTCTAGCGTCTAACCGGGCGGCGAAGGCCGCCGGATCGTCCAGCTCAAACCGCAACAGTTCGGCCGTCGCGGATACCAATCGAAATCGTCTTGTGCGAATCTCCAAGGGTCCCCTTAGTCGACTGACGATAACGGCATTATCCTCGCATCCATTCCGGCAGCCCGGACGCGATCGCTGCGCGGACGGCTTCCGATAAGTCCTCGCGCGTGGCGTAGTCGGCGGGATAGATGGGCGGGTGGAAGACGACGTGCGCAACGCCGGGATGGATGCGATTGCTGCCCCAGGGAATAATTTTCTCCGTTCCATAAATCGAGACGGGAATGCAGGGCGCGCCGGAATCCTTCGCGAGATAGAACGTGCCCTTCTTGAAGGGCACCATGCGGCCGTCGAGTGAGCGCATGCCCTCGACAAAGGATGTGAAGTGCAGCCCGCTGGCGAGGACGCGCACCGCCTCGGCAACGGCGTCCTGCGCGCTTTCGGTGCTCCCTACGCGGTCGACCGGAATGAAGTTGGCCAGCTTGAACGCGTAGCCGACGATGGGCAGCTTCAAGAGTTCGCGTTTGAGGAATACCACCGTGCGACCGGGAAGATGCGACATCAGCGCCGGCGCATCGAGGTTTGAGACGTGATTGGCCATGAAGATGCAGGCGCGATCGGGCGGGATGTTTTCGCGGCCCTCGATGCGGATGCGAATTCCGGCCACGAACATGGCAACACGCGCGATCCACGAGCCCGCGGCGTAGAGCGGACGTACATCGCCGGTGAGAAGCGTGAAGGGAATGAGGACCAGCGCTGTAGGAAGGGCCAGAACGAGGATGGTGACGAAGACGAGAAGAGAGACGATCATGGGGTTCTGAAAGTGCGCAATGGTGAGTATCGCACCTGGGGGTGGCAAGGAGGTAAGTGCGCAGTGGGATTGAGCGATACGCCTTGCTAGGTCGGTTGCGTTTTGAGACGATTGGGATCAGATGAGCACAAAAGCAATCCTGTATGCCCTATGGGGCGTGTTGCTCCTGACGACTCTTTTCGGGCTCGATGCGGCGTATTGGCTGCTCTTTTTCATATGGAGAGCTGCGGCGGACCCAGCGAACAATTCCATCTGGTTTCCGCGAATCTACGGATGGTTTGCGGCGAGCGTCTTCGCACTTGCAATTTGGATTGCTGATGCCGTCTGGCTATTCCGCCATAGACACAAATCATAAAATTAAAATCGAGCACAGAGGCTTGCGACGACTTGCCGACGTCCGCTACGTGCGCATCCACTCCGGCAAGCCGGAGGCGATGGCGGCGCGGACGGCTCGCATGAGCTCTTCGCGTGTGGCGAAGGAATTGGGATCGATGGGATCGTGGAATATGACTTGCGCGACGCCGGAATGGATGCGCAGGCTCCCCTTGCGCAGCATCGCCTCCGTTCCATAAATCGACACCGGGATGCAGGGCGCGCCGGAGGCTTTGGCGAGAAAGAACGGCCCCTTCTTGAAGGGCAGCATGCGGCCGTCGGGCGAGCGCGTGCCTTCGACGAATGTTGTGATGTGCGTGCCCTTGGCGAGCACGCGTTGCGCTTCGGCCACGCTGCGTTGCGCGTCGCCGGGGTTGCCGCTGCGATCGACGGCGATGAATTCACCCTGGCGAAAACCGGTGCCGAGGATGGGCAGGTTCATGAGCGACCGCTTCATGAAGGCCGAGGTCCGCCCCGGTATGAGCGAGATAAGCGCGGGCGGGTCGAGATTGGAGACGTGGTTCGACATGAAAATGCAGGCGCGGTCGCGCGGAATCCGCTCGAGACCCTGGGCGCGCAGGCGCACGCCGGCGACGCGGCAACTGGAAGAGAGCATGAAGCGCGTGGCCTTGTAGAGCGGCAGCACGTTGCCGGTGATCCAGCACCAGGGAATGAAGAGAAGGGCCGAGGGAATGCCCGTGATGACCATGTTGGCGAGAAAAAGAAGAGAGCGAATCATGCGTGCCTTAATTCGTTTCCTGACTCATTATGCGCCGGCGGCGCCGGGATGCAGTTCGCGCAAACGCGCGGGGAGTTTGAGGTAGATGCCGTCGAAGCCGCCGTTCGAGAGAATAGCGACCACGTCGCCGGAGGCAAGTTGCGGCGCTAGAGCGGCGACGATGGAATCGGCGTTGGGGCGGAGCTCGGCGGGCGTTCCGGCGTCGTTGAGGGCGCGAACGATTTCTTCGGGATGCAGCCGCTCGGGCTCTGGAATGCGCTCCTGCTGATAGACACCGGCGAGCACCACGCGATCGGCGAGACGCAGGCTCGCGATGAGTTCGTCGGCGAGAACCTTGCGGCGCAGCGTATTGGAGCGCGGTTCGAGCACGGCCCAGAGCCGCGCCTGCGGATAAACGGAGCGGAGCGCGCGGAGGGTTTCGCGAATCGCGGTAGGGTGATGCGCGAAGTCCTCAATGAGCGTGATGCCGTCGATCTGGTCGCGCACTTCAAGGCGGCGCTTGACGCTTTTGAAGCTGGCGAGGGCGGCGGCGATGGATTCTTTCGATATGCCCTGGCCGGCGGCGAGGGCCGCGGCGGCCGTTGCGTTCAGCACGTTGTGCTCGCCAGCGAGGTTCATTGTGAACTCGCCCCACGCGACGCCGTCGTGATCCACTTCCCACTGCGATTGCCCGCCTACGTGACGCAGATTGCGAATGCGCCAGTCTGCGGCGTCCGAAAAGCCATAGCGCTCCACGCGGCAGAAGGCGCGGCTGACGCACTCGGTCACGTTTTCGCTGCCCTCGTACGCGACGATGAGGCCGCGACGCGGAACCAGATTAACGAGGCGCTTGAAAGCGGTCTTCACTGCTTCCAGGTCAACGTAGATGTCGGCGTGGTCGAATTCGACGTGGGTGAGGATGAGCGCGTCAGGAAAGTAGTGGAGGAATTTGGGGCCTTTATCGAAGAAGGCGGTGTCGTACTCGTCGCCTTCCACGATGAAGGGCTGCGTGGGACGGAGCTGAAAGCTGGAGCCGAAATTCTCCGCGACACCTCCAATGAGGAAGGAGGGCTCAAGCTCCGAATTCTCTCGCGCGGCGGTCTGGTATATCCACGCGAGCATGCTGGTGGTGGTAGTCTTGCCGTGGGTTCCGGCGACGACGAGCGGCGAACGGCCGGCGAGGAACTCCTCGCGCAGTAGCGCGGCCATCGAGGTGAAGGGAATGCGTTCGTCGAGAACGTGTTCGATTTCAGGATTGCCTCGCGAGAGCGCGTTGCCGACGACGACAAGATCCGGTGCGGGCGAAAGGTTCGATTCTGCGTAAGGCTCGAGGATGGGAATGCCGAGCGAGCGAAGCAGATCGCTCATGGGCGGATAAGCGGCCTTGTCGGAGCCGGTGATGCGATGGCCCTCGAGCTGGAGCAGGCCGGCAAGCGACGCCATCGCGGTGCCGCAGATGCCGATGAGATGGATGTGGCGCGCGCCGTTAGACGTCGGATGCCCAGTTGACGGTTCCATTCAATTCCTTTATTCGCCGAAGCGCTTTGTCGTTGGTGACCAGCACCGCGCCTACCGCGATCGCGTGCGCCGCAATCTGAAGATCCAGTTCCGATAGGATGGTCCCTGCAGCTTCCAGCTTTGCTCTCAGCCTTCCATAAGCGGCAGCTTCCGCGCTTCCCCAGGGAAGGATTGGGAGCTTGAACAGCAGAGCCTCCACTGCGGCGTGCAGCCGATGTGCCTGAGGCCGTCGGGCGAGACCATAGCGCACTTCCGCTTCAGTAATGGAGGAAATACACGCGGTCTCGCCCGCGCGAAGCGACGCAAGGCGGGCACGCGCGGCTTGCGAGTTTCCTTTGACGACGTAGCTCAGTGTGTTGGTATCAAGGAGGTAAGTGACGTTCATTTCCGCTTCTTTCGCGAAACCGATTCCGTAGCGAACAGGTCCTCAAGTGCGGGGCGGCGCGCGGACGGCCTGCGGTCGCGTTCGGCTTGGGAAAGAAAGTCATCGTGCATATCGACGGCGTCGAGGGCCTCAAAGACATGGCTCCATGGCCCCGGGCCCTCGGTGAGGATAATGTCACCGTTGTGGGGATTGCGGCGAATGGAAACCTCAGAAGAGCGGAAGCGGTATTCGTGTGGAATCGTCACGTGTTGACTCCTTCCACTCATAAAAACTCTGGCCCTTGCGCTCTTTTCCATGGCATCACCCTTGCTATATATCATGCTATATAGCGTTAACGTAGTCAAGCGTCATAGCACCGGTCGAAAGAAACTTCCCGTCTCTGCGCGATTATTTTGTCACCGCCGGTTCGAGAAATTTGAGCGTGGGTTCGTCGGCGAGAGCGAGCTCGGCTTCAACGCCGAAGGTGAGCGTGACGTTCTGCCGCGAAACGTGACCCGAGCGCAAACCGATGGCGATGGGAATGTCGAGGCCGTCGAGAGTGTTGAGAATGGCGCGATCGAGGAGACCGGGCGCGGCGCCAGCCGAAACACAGTCGAGCATTTCGCCGAAAATGATGCCGCACACGCCTGCGAGCTTGCCGGCCGCGCGCAACTGCCACAACATGCGATCGACTTGGTAGGGCTTGACGCCGGTGTCCTCGAGAAAGAGCAGCTTGTTTTCGGTCGCAGGCTCCCAGGGCGTGCCGAGCAGCGAGACGAGAATGCTGAGGCAGCCGCCGTAGAGCGTGCCCTGGACTTTTTCTTGTGCGGCGGCGGGCTTGAGAGCGCGGAGGCCTTCGGCGGGGCCGACCGTGTAAGGCTCGCCGGCGAGCGCGGCGCGGAAGCTTTCAAGATGGACGCCGTCTTCAAGATAAAAATCGGCGGCGAGCATGGGACCGTGGAAAGCGGGAAGGCCCAGTTCGTCGAGGAGATGGAGCTGGATGCCGGTGAGATCGCTGTACCCGAAAAATGGCTTGGGATGTGCGGCGATGATTGCGAGATCGAGACCTTCGAGGAGGTAATTCGATCCGTAGCCGCCGCGAAGGGCCATGACGGCGCTGGTTGCCGGATCGGAAAAAGCGGCGTGAAGATCAGCGAGGCGCTGAGCGGGGGTTCCCGCGAAGTAGAGCGGCTCGCGAAGCAGTGCGTTGGCACCTAGCGTCGGCACGAAGCCAAGAGCAGACAGGGACGCAAGGCCGCGTTCGGTTCGCTCAGGATTCGCAGAAGACGCGGGCGCGACGATGGCGATCTCACTTCCCAATGCGGCGGCTGGCGGTTTGATCAGGCGCGTCATCTCACCATGCCTCTCCGCGAGCGATGAGCGTGGCCGGGCCGGTGAGGAAAAGCTCTTCCGTGGGTCCGCTCCACACAACAGTCTGCGCCCCGCCCGGAGCAACTACCGTAAGCGGCGAAACGCAACGGCGCAGAGCCAGCGCAGCCGTGGCAGATGCAGAGCTGCCGGTACCGGAGGAGGAAGTTGGACCTACGCCGCGCTCAAAGATGCGAATTTCGATCTCGTTCTCGCTCACGATGCGCACAAATTCCACGTTGGTCTGGTGCGGAAAATCGCGGTGCATGCAGATTTCAGCGCCGATCGCTTGCCAGGGTTTCCCGGCGACGGTGAAGGCCGCATTGTCGACCAAAATGACGAAATGAGGATTGCCGGTATGGACCTCGACGCCGATCACCTCAGAGCCATCCAGGAGCTTAAGCGTGTGCGGCACAAATCTGGGCACACCCATGCCGGTGGTGACATCAACGGTGAAGGTGTCGCCGGTGCGCACGCTGTCGATGCGGCAGATGCGCGGGCCGGCGTCGGTGAGAATTTCGAGCTTATCTCCGGTTTGCGAGCCGAGAGTTTCCGCCATCCACGCGGCCACACAGCGCGTGCCGTTGCCGCTGAGTTCCGCAATCGAGCCGTCGGCGTTGTGCAAACGGATGCGGCCGGAGTTGGGACCAGTCCATTTGAAAAATTCGATTCCATCGGCGCCGATACCGGTGTTGCGCTGGCAAAGGCGGCGCGTGAGCTCGGCGCAATCGAGATTCTTCGTAGCGTCTTCTTCGACGATCAGAAAATCGTTGCCGCAGGCGTGGGCCTTGGTGAAGGGGATCAATCTTCCTCCCAACTGCATGATAAAGGTTTCAGGTGTCAGGTTTCAGAGATCAGAGATCAAAACACCCTGGAATGATTCGGCGTGCGATGGAAGACCGCATAAGAGGAATAGACCGTGGCGGCCGGCTGATTCTCGGCGGTAAAGCGGCCCTCAACGGTTAGCCCCTCGGGATGGGCCTTGATGGCGAGATCGACTTCGTCACCATCGAAGGCGACCACGATGGCCGCGTGGCTGGCTGGCGCTTCCAGTGCAGCGCGCCACAGGGCGAGATCGCTTTCATTGATGGTCTGGCGCAGGGGAATGCCGGTGAACGCGACGATCTCAGGATAGGTTGAGGTGTTCATCAACACGGTGGCGCGGGGAAATTTGTGGAGCAAGTCCTGAAGCAGCGGGGGAATGGCTTGATCGTAGGGCAGGCGGGCGTCGACGTTGGCGGTGCTTTCCGCGTAGACAATGGGTTCCTGGCGAACGAGTCCCACAGCATTGATTCCTGCGAGAACAAAGAGGAGAGCGAAGGCGATGTCGGGCAGGAGTTGCGCGATCCGGGGGCCCTGCCAACGCCGGAGAGCGGCAGCGGCGGAACTGGCCGCGAAGCCCATGCCGAGAGCGAGGGCGGGGAGCAGCTCGATTCCGTAGCGCGTGTTGTAAAACGTGAAGGGCCACCACGCGGGAAAGAAGATGGGGACTGAGCCATACGCGACCGACCAGGTGTAAAAGGGCACAGGCAGCCAGAGAAGCAGAACCCAGGCGAAAGCGCGGCGGTGCGCTGCGGTTTTTTCTGCAAACCATGCGGCAACGGTGCCGGCAGCGGCAAGCGCGAGAACTAAATTTCCCCACAGACTGCCCCATGCCGGCGCGAGAACCGAGTCAAGCTCGGAGACTTTGAGATAGAAGAGCAGCGCGACTCGGAGATTATGCCAGCCGGGATGTGGTGGCCAGGCGCTGGGTGCGGCAGTGCGGAGCTCGATGGCCATGGCAGAATACGGACCGCGGGCGAAGTAGAGCCAGTCGCCAAAACAAACCGAGTTATAGGCGAACCAGAGGATGGGCGCGGCGGCCACCGCGATAGTGGCGAGCCAGAAGCAGCGCGAGCGCAAGCTTCCGTAGCGAAGCAGCGCCAGGCCAACGCCGGTCCACACGATGAGGGCGATGATCCAGCCGTCGTAGCGGGTGAAGATGGCGGCGATGAGCGCCGCGGCCACACAGACTTGCAGGCGGCTTGAGAGCGTGGAGAAAACAATCTTCCGCGCCCTGTTGCGTAACTCAGGATTTTGGAGCCAGGCGCCGCGATGACGCGGACCCGCCTCAAAGATCCGCAACGGGATGCGCAAGGGCAGCCAGTCGCGAAGGGAGTTGAAATGCGAACCACCGCTGCGCGGGACGGGATGCGAGGGCAGCCGGTAGCTGGTACTTTCAACCTCGTCGTGAAGTGCGGCGCGCCACTCGACCATCAAGACGACAATCCAGATGGTCTCGCAAAGGAAGAGCGGCTCGGTCATGGCCGTGGTTTGCAAGTAAAGCAGATTGGGATTGAGCGCGAAGAACACGAGCGCGAGCGCGGAGGGCGCGGGGTTGAGCCAGTGCCGCGCCAGGCGATAGATGCCGGCGCAGGAGGCAATGTAAGCGGACGCCGAAGGAATGACGCCGGCAAGACCGTTGGCCCACCAGGCGTAGTTCTGCACGAAGGGAATGAGGAGAATGTGCGGCAGCGGCAACCACACGGAGCCGAGTTCGGAAAGGCGGGCAGTGCGCGAATCGAAGACGCGGCGCGCGATGTGAAGATGGGCTACGGCATCCCCGTAGTTCAGCATCGCTGCGTGATTCCAGCTCCAGATGATGGCGGCGAACGATGCCGCCATGGAGAAGGCCAGTACCGCCCAGCCTTCGGCGTTGGAGACGCTGCGATCAGTCAAGGTGCGTGATCTCACGGAAGACATCGAAACGCTTGTCGATTTCGGAACGCGTGAGTTGCTGCAGACGCTCCGTGCCAAAGCGCTCGCAGGCATAGGAGCCCATCACGCCGCCGTAATACATGGCGTGACGCCAGGAGGCGGGCGTGAGTGTCTCCTGGGAAGCAAGATAACCGAAGAATCCTCCGGCAAAGCTGTCGCCCGCGCCGGTGGGATCGACGACCTCATTGAGCGGGAGGGCCGGAGCTCTGAAAGTGCGGAGCTCCTCTTTGCGGCCTTTTGGATTCGAGCTGTGGAATAAAGTGGCGCCATACTCGCCGTGCTTGACAACCAATACCCGAGGGCCAAGGGCGATGACGGCGCGCGCGGCTTGCACGAGGTTGTTGTTGCCGGCCAGCATGCGCGCTTCAGCGTCGTTGATGAGCAGAATATCGAGTCCTTTGAGCACTTCGAGGAGGGCCGGGCGATGGTCCTTGATCCAGTAGTTCATGGTGTCGCCGGCGACCAGCTTGACGCCGGGCATGGCCTCGCGCACGCGGCGCTGCAACACGGGATCGATGTTGGCGAGGAAGAGGAAATCAGAATCGCGATACGCATCGGGGATTTTGGGTTCGAACGACGCAAAGACGTTGAGCTCGGTGTTATGAGTTTTGGCCTCGTTCAGGTTTTCGAGATACGAGCCTTCCCAGAAAAAGCTTTTGCCGGCGGTGTGCTCAATGCCGCCCGTGTCGATGTTGCGCGCTTTGAAGACGGCTTCCTGCTCGGGGCCGAAGTCCTCGCCCACGACGGCGATGACACGCACATCGGTGAAGTAGCTGGCAGCGAGCGAAAAGTAGGTGGCAGCGCCGCCCAGGCAGCGCTCGCGGCGGCCCGCGGGGGTTTCAATCGAATCGTAAGCGACACTGCCGACGACGGTGATGGACATGTTTGCCTTTCGTGCTCAATCAACTTTGTTGCCGTTCAAATGCGGCTATCGATGATTGAAAGCTGTTTTACCAACCCAGGTACTTGCCGAACAGCAGCTTCAACTTTTCTTTCGATGCGGCAGGAATAGCATCGGGCTGCGTGAGCACGGCAAATTTTGCTGCCGAAGCACAGGCGCAATTACGTTCGTGCGGCATGGCGGCGACGGCGGCTTTCACAACCTTGCATGCATTGTCGGCGTTCTTGTGGAGTACGGCAACAATTTCTTCAATTGTCACGGAGTCGTGGCCCTCGCGCCAGCAGTCGTAGTCGGTGACCATGGCGACGGTGGCGTAGCAGATCTCAGCTTCGCGGGCGAGCTTGGCCTCCTGCAGGTTAGTCATGCCGATGACGTCGGCACCCCAACTGCGATAGAGGTGCGACTCGGCCTTGGTGGAGAACTGCGGGCCCTCCATGCAGACATATGTGCCGCCGAGTTTGCCGACGACGCCGACGGCATTGCATGCAGCAGCCGCGGCATGGGCCACAGTCGAACAAACAGGATCGCCAAAAGCCACGTGGCCCACGATGCCGTCACCGAAGAAAGTCGCGATGCGATTGAAGGTGCGGTCGATGAACTGGTCGGGAATGACGAAGTCAGTGGGCTTGTGCTCTTCCTTGAGCGAGCCCACGGCAGAGACGGAGAGAATGCGCTCCACGCCGAGCTTTTTCATCGCATAGATATTGGCGCGGAAGTTGAGTTCGGAGGGAAGAATGCGATGGCCGCGTCCGTGGCGCGCCAGAAAAGCAACCTTGTGCCCCTCGAGTTCGCCGAGAACGAAAGCGTCGGAGGGCGAGCCGAAGGGTGTCTCCACGCGCTCCTCGTGGACATTTGTGAATCCGGGCATGGAGTAGAGCCCGCTGCCGCCAATGATGCCGATTT
>JARLFZ010000100.1 GCA_031296305.1 Occallatibacter sp.
ACACACGCCGAAATTGCAAGATGCAGCACGGCCGACAGGACGAGGAATCGCGCGAGGCCTTTGCGAAATTTCGCCGTGACGCCCATCCCGCCTCCGTGTCCCAAGTGTGTCATAGAAATAGACGTGCGGAGACGGCAATTAGGCTCAAATTGCTTCTTTGAGCAACTGCTTCAAGGTAACCGCGCACTCGGTGAGCAGCCTGCCGCCGGCCTCGGGTCACTGAACGCTGTTCACCGTCGCGGGCGCTCTCACCGCCCGCACGGCGAGCGCAAGTGTAACCAGCGCGCTCAGCCAGAGAATCAAGCCCGTACCGAGCGCGGTCGAGCCTTGCATTTCATCCTTTGGGAAGAGCAAAAGGCTTGCCGCAGCCCAGCCTACCAGCGCCGTGCCCGTCACGTAATGCATCGGATAGCGGAATACCCGCGCCAGCGGAAACATGTGCAGCCCCACAATGGCCGTGATGGCCGAGATCACATAGACGTCAATGCCGAAGCGCGCAAACGCGAACGCCACAACCGCGACCGCGGCCCACTGAATGACGTTGATCCACTTGAAGGCACGCGCCATGGCGGGATCTTCGGGCACGCGGGGCAGCGCCTTTGCGCGGCGCAGCAGGAAGAACGCGCCGCCAGCCAAAGCCAGCAGGCCGCACGCCGTCAGGCTCAGAGGCGCGGCGGTCAGCCACTGCTTTGCGTACAACCCAAGCAGCAGCCAAATTGCGCCGAAGCCCGTAAAGAAAAGCGCTCCAATTGCGCGCCCTCCGATTTGATTCGCGGTTAAGTTCTGCACCATGGTCGACCTCCTCAGGGAATGAATGTCAGATCGCTGCTCCGAGCAACTGCCTCAGAGCGGCAACGTATTCGGCAAGCGCCGCGCGGCCGGCCTCGGTCATGCGATAGAGAGTTTGCGGCTTGCGCAGCACAAACTTCTTCTCCACTGTCACGTAGCCGGCCTCTTCAAGCTTCATCAACTGCGCGCCCAGGTTGCCATCGGTCGCGCCAGTCTTCGAACGCAGCCAGGTGAACTCCGCCTCGTCGACCCCCGAGAGCAGCGAGAGCAGCGCCAGGCGCAGCTTCCCGTGAATCACGGGATTCAGCTCCGGCAGCTCAGGCCCGTTATCAGGCATTGACCGCTCCGTTCTGCTGCTTGCGGCGCCGCGACTCGAGAATCATGGCGTAGATGCCAAAGACAATCTGGCACAGGAAGATCGCCACCAGAAATGAGTCCATCGCCGCGTCTGGCGACCCAAAGCACGCCACCAAAGTCGCCGCCCACCACACTAGCCCGCACGCAAGCTCGGCCTTCCATTTCAGCGTCAAGCCGCATGCCACATTCGCCAGTCCCAGGATGGCCGGCGCTCCGGCAAAGAAGATCCGCGGGCTCGTCATGTGCCCACTGAAAGACAGCCCGAAGAACAGGATGAACATCGTAACCCCGGCCGCCATCCATATCGAACCAATCGCGCGGCTCATCGTCGTGTTCGGCCCGCAGTCCTTGACCATAAAGCCGGCCGTCGTCAACAGTCCCGCCGCGACCATCGTTATCGGCCATGCATACCTGAAGTTTGTCCACAAACCCCAGAAAAACGCGACATAGTACGCCACACCCCAAAGCAAAAACGTCCAGCCCCAGCTCTCGCATTTCTGCCGGCCTTCGGCCATCATGCATTCGATCAGCTTCAGCCGCTCGTGCAACTCCAGTTCGTTTGCGTTCGTATCCATAATTCTTCTCCTGTCGTCGTTTTATCCCAGGCGAGTCCGCTCGCGAATCCGGTCTTACGCGTATTCCCACTTGCGCGCCACTCTACGCGCGATGGCAAACAGCCCCACGCCAACTGCCAGCAGCACGGCTACCTGCGGCCACAGTTCCGTCACCGGCAGATCACGCCAAAACACTTTCGTGAAACCATCGATGGCCCATGCATTGATCGTCAGCAGTCCCGCCTTCTGCATCGACTCCGGCATCAGAAAGCGTGGAAACATGCTGCCGCCCACCGACGACATGATCAGAATCAGCAGCGTGGACAATGCGCCCAGTTGCGCCCGCGTACGGCAGGCGCTCGCCAGCAGCATCCCGAACGCCGCTACCGCGAAGGCCGTGCACAACCCCATCACCGCAAACCCGGGCAGATGGCCGAAGAAGTCGAGCTTGTATACCGCCCAGCCCCAGAGAAACATCGCCACCAGTTGTATGAAAGCGAGCGCGGTATTGAACACCAATTTTCCCGCAAGCAGCTTGGTCATGGTCACGCGTGTGCTCAGCACTCGATCCAGCGTTCCGCTTTCGGCCTCGTCCAGCAGTGCTCCAGCCGATCCGCTGGCCGTGAACATGAGAAACATGACGCCGATGGCCGCCGCGTAAAACGAGATCATCGGACTCTTCTTGTCTGATCCCACTACGGCGCGCGCCTTCACGCTGACGATGCCCGCGCCGCTGTCATTCGTTCCGCTGCTCGCGCTGCCCCGCTTGCCTTCTGCTTGTTCCTTGCGCAGATTCGCGAGCCCGTCCTCCACCTCTTTTTTCTGCTCGGGCGAAAAACCGCCCATGTACTTTTCGGCTGTATCCATGCCCTCTTCCGCCATCACCGCCGGCATCGATGTCATGGCCGCCTTCTGCAACAGGCCCATCACGATCTGCGGAGCGATGGCGTCGCTTTGATCGTTGAGCAATTGGATCGAGCTCTGGCTCTCGTCGTCTTCAAACGCGATCGGGTGCTGCCCGAATCCGCGCGGGATAATCAGCGCCACCGGCGCATCGCCCGCCTTGACCGCAGCCTCGGCCGTGGCTGCCGTGTAATCGGGCGGCGGTGGAGCGGTTTTGCTTTTTGCCGCGGGCGCGGTCATCACAACCAGCGATGTTTCGCTTTTGAGCCCATTCACCAGGTCGCGCGAAGCCTCGCTCCGGTCTTCGTCCACCAAAATGACCTTCACCTTGGGCGTGGTATCGTTCTGCTTGCCGAAGATGGTTGCGAAGATCGAGAAGAACGCCAGAGGCAGAACAAAACTCAACACCAGCGCGCCGCGGTCACGCCGTAATGCCAGCAATGCGGTCCTTGCAACTTGAAGAATCAATCGCGTAACTCCCTTCCCGTCAGGTTCAGAAATACCGATTCCAGATTCGGCCTGCGCAGCGACACATCCACCAGCTCAAGCCCCGCCTGGCGCGCATCTTCCAGCAGCCGCCCAATTTCCGTGGCCTGCTCGACGGTCAAGTCAACTGTCTCGTTGGTTACGCGTCCGCCGTTCCGCGCCGCCCACGCGGCGATGGCGTCGGCCGAGCCTGCAAAACGCGCCAGCACCTGGCTGCGCGCGCCAAACGTCGAGGCAATCAACTCGTCCTTCGTGCCCTCCGCCACAATCCGCCCGTGATCGACGATGGCGATCCGGTCGCACAACCGCTCCGCCTCTTCCATGTAGTGAGTCGTGTAAATCACCGCCGTGCCCGCGCCCTTGAGCGCCTCGATCATTTCGAAGATTCGGTTTCGCGATTGCGGATCCACGCCCACGGTCGGCTCGTCGAACAGCACGATTCTGGGCCGGTGCAGCACCCCCGCAGCCATGTTCAGCCGCCGCTTCATGCCGCCGGAAAGATTCCGCGCCAGCTCGCCCTGCCGGTCCTCGAGCGCTGCCCAGTGCAGGCACCACGCAATCGCTTCCGCCAGCGTCTGTCCGGAGAGCCCGTAGTAACGGCCAAACGATCCCAGGTTCTCTTTGCAACTGATGCGCGGATAGATCGCCAGCTCCTGCGGCACCCAGCCCAGCGCCATGCGCGCCTGCGTGGAGCCCGCTGCCTGCCCGAACACCGCCACGCGCCCGCTGTTGGGGATCACGCGCCCAACGATGCTCCGGATCAACGTGCTCTTGCCCGCGCCGTTGGGTCCCAGCAGCCCCACGCACTCACCCGCGCGCACGGTCAGGCTCACGTCGTCGAGCGCTACGGTCTCGCCGAAGTGCTTCACCAGCCCCTCAACCTCGAGCGGCATCGCCGTCTCCATTGTTTGTGTCTCCGTCGTCACTTTGGGTCTACCGCCTCCGTCTTCTGAATCTGATTTCTTCTTGAGGAGTACTCTATTGAATAGAGCACTCGATGTCAAGGAAAATCTCAGGTGTCCCGATTGGCAGTAATGCTATTTTGGGATCTTCGTGGATCTAAGTCGTTTTTAATCATGATCATATGCTGGAAATCTTGACCTGGGAGTGACAGGCTGACCCACCATTTTTGCGGCGTAAATGCACCATTATTAGTGCAGACAGGCCACTTCAGCCGGAATCTGCCGCGTAATTTGCGCGGCATTTCCAGTTCGACTCCCGCGCTCGGCAAACCTCCGCAACTCCTCGCTCACCCGTTCCATCACACCCGGCCAATCATCCGGACTGGCCTGCCGGAAGAGCCGCGCCGACGGATACCAGGGCGTGGTCTCCATTTCCTGCATCCAGCGCCAGTCCGCCAAGTGGGGCAACAGAATCCACACCGGCTTGTCCATCGCGCCGGCGAGATGCGCGACGCACGTGTCAGTCGTGATGACGAGATCGAGGCCCGCAACCAGCGCCGCGGTCTCGGCCAGATCCCGCTCGCCGCTCGATCCATCCCAAACGCAAACATCGCCGGGCAGGCTCGTCAATTGTTCCGCCGCCTCGCCCTTCTGCAGTGAGATCCATGTAGCATCGACGGCGCGGAGCAGCGGCAGCAGCGTTGCCAATCGCATGGAACGGGCGCGGTCGGCCTTGTAGCGCGGGTTACCCGCCCACGCCAGACCGACGCGCAAGCCATCTTCACGGCCGGAGAATGGGGCGCCGCGAAACTCCGCGAACCTCTCCGCGGCGGTTTCCCTGTCTGCGACCAGATACGCGCCCTCCCACGGAACCGTATCGATGGAAGTGCGAAAGACCGCGGGCAGGCTCAGCAGCGGGCACTCCAAATCGAACTCGGGATCGGCACCCAGCACCGTCGTCTCGGCCAACCCCGCGCGCACCACTGCGAGTGACCCCATCAGGCGTTCGGCAGCAGGCTGCACCTGCAAAACGGGCACGCCGCCGCGCGCCGCCACCAGCGCCGCATAGCGGCAGAACTGAATGGTGTCGCCGAGTCCCTGCTCGGCGTGAAGCAGCACCCGCTCTCCGTGAAGGCTCTCGCCACTCCAGGGCGGCTGCTTGAAAAATCGCGGGCGGCGATGCACCTCGCGGAATTGCCAACGTGCCTCGTAGCCGGTCCAGCCCCGCCCCCAATCGCCCAACCGTAACTGCGTCAGCGCCAGGTTGTACTTGGCGCCGGCGCTCGAGGGGTCGCATACGACAGCGGCGTGATGCGCTGTGAGTGCTTCCTCCATGCGGCCCAGGTCGAGCAGGGCATTACCGCGATTCGAAGCCGCCGCACGGTTGCCCAGCGCCTCGGCGCGCTCAAAGATTTCTATGGCTTCGGAGAATCTCCCGTCCAAATGCAACAAAATGCCGTGCAAGTTCACGGCCTCATCGAAGTCCGGATTGAGTGCCAGCGCCCAGCGCAACCAACCCCGGGCGCCAGCAAGATCCCTCTCCGCCACACGAAGCTGGCACCACGCTACGAGCGTTTCCACTTGCGACGGGTTCAGCGCGAAGGCCTTGTGCAAGTAGGTTTCGGCCACTTGCGGGCGGCAACGCTCACGCTCCAGGACGGCAAGATTGACCCACCCCGAAACCAGGTCCGGCCGCAACTCGAGAGCGCGGCGCAACGCGGCTTCCGCAAACACGTCCTGCCCCTGCTCCCGCAGCAAACTCCCCAGGTTGATCCAGGCGGCGGCAAAATCGGGTCGCGCGGCGACGGCACGCCGGTAGCGCGTTTCGGCTTCTTTCACCCGTCCCAGCCGGGCCAGCGCAAATCCTGCGGCGAATTCACCCTCCGCCAAGCGCGGGCGCAACGCAAGTGCGGCCTCGTACTTCTCGAGCGCCTCCTCATTGCGTCCCAGCAACGCGAGCGCATTGCCCAGCCCCAGAAGCGCCGCAACCAACTCCGGGCGGCGCTTGAGCGCGAGCTCAAACTCGGCGACAGCTTCTTCCGGCCTGCCTGCCGCGATCTTCAGCTCGCCCAGCCCCAAACGCGCCAGCGCGTTCACGCCATCGAGCCGGATTGCCTGCCCGTAGGCTTTCGCTGCCTCCTCATGCCGGGCAGCGGCCTTTAACGCCTGCCCCAGAGCAACCCATGCCGCGACCATCTCCGGCGTGGAAGCAACCGCGGCCGAGGCCATCTCGACAGCAGCCTCGGCCTGGCGGCTGGCCAGCGCCACCAGGCACATTCCCACCAGCGCCGTGGGCTGCGTGGGATTACCCTTCAGCACACGCTGGTAGCCGCGTGCAATCTCGGTCAAGCGGCCTGAGAGATCAGCCGGTGGTTGCCGGGCCGATTGCTGCCGATTCGCCGCTCTCATGCGCTTCCCCTCGTCGCGCCGCGGAAGTTCGCCCGTATCCGCCATTGAACTTGGCCGCCTCACTGCCGGCAAATTGTCCAAAGCACCGGACATGCATTGAACATTAGTTCTGCTCGGATCGGACCTCAAGAGCGATGCGCGCCGCGCACCGGCAAGTCGGAACAGAAATTCCCATCGTTGCTGCGCGTTCTGATTCGGAACGGAGACAACGCGCGCCGTCACCCTCGCGAGCGCCGGGCTATGATCGTCTTGTGGATCGTCTTGCGCACCCCCACTCGAATCTGGGCGACATCCTGGCCAACGCCATCACACACGGTATCGGCGCCGGGCTCGCGATTGCCGGAGCGGTGTATCTCATCGTTGCTTCTACGCGCGGCTCGGCACGGCTGGTCGTCTGTTGCGCCATCTTTTCGGGCTCGCTGGTGCTGGTCTATCTCTGCTCCACGCTTTATCACTCGCTGGTGCGTACCCGCGCCCGCTACGTCTTTCACGTTCTCGATCACTCGTCGATCTACGTGCTCATCGCCGGCACCTACACACCGTTCACGCTGGTTTCTTTGCGCGGTCCAATGGGATGGACCATCTTCGGCGTGGTCTGGGCGCTGGCCCTGGCGGGAGTAGTGGCCAAAAGCGTTGCCATGGATCACTTCACGAGAGGTCCCCTCGCGGTGATCTCCACGGCAATCTATCTCATCCAGGGCTGGCTGGTGATTTTTGTGGGGCGGTCGCTGCTCAATGCCATTGGGTGGCACGCCATGCTCTGGCTGGCTGCGGGCGGCCTTGCGTACACGCTGGGTGTGGTCTTCTTCGCTCTCGACCGGATTCGCTACTTTCACGCCGCGTGGCACATCTTCGTGCTCGCCGGCAGCATCGCCCACTACATCGCGATTCTGTTCTACGTTGTCCCGGCGCGCGCGTGAAAGCCTATCGGTCTCAAGTCCCTCAGTCCCTAGTCCCTTAGTCCCTACGTCCCTGTATTTTGCCGGTTCGTGAGCGGCTGCTTCGTAAAGCGTCCGCGCATCTGGTTCACGGCCACGACCCAGGGCACGGCGACGGAAAAAGCATAGCGGGCCAGCACGGCCTTGACGCCAAAACGGACGAGATGCCGCCAGTCGCTGTGGAAGGCAAACCACGATTCCAGCACGAGAATCACCAGCAGGGGAACGACGGTCCAGCGCAGGCTGGCGAGCGCAAGCACCTCCAACACGCACCGCGCGGCGTTACGGAAGAGACGGCTCCAGCGCACGCCGGCCTGGCCGTCGCTGAGCGCATAGCGAGCCATCTGATGGCAGGCCGAGCGGAAGGTGTTTCCCGGCCGGTAATGTGCCTTCGCGTTTGCAATGAAGGCCGGTTTCGTCTGCCGCCGCGCTTCGAAATCGAACAAGGTGTCCTCGCCAACGAGCACCTGCTCGGGAAATCCGCCGATGCGTTCCCATAGCGCTTTCGTGAAGGCCATCGACCGCGCGGTGCACGACTTGGTCGGCTCCGTGGGCGAGAGGCGAATGCTGAAGAACGGCGCCGAGGCTACGTCCCACACCGTGCAACCGCTCGCGTCAAGACACGATCCGCCCAGCGCGTACTCCGCATCGCCGGCAACCAGCGGCGCAGTCAAATTCAGCAACCAATCGGGCGCATAGGTGCAGCCGGCGTCGGCACAGGCGATGAAGTCGGATTTTGCTGCCTGGATGGCCACGTTGCGCCCGCGCGAGACCGGCCCGGCCGAGAATTTCAGGCTACAGGTTTCGTCGCGAATCGCCACCAGGCGCCCGTCCTTTGCCGCGGCAGCTTCAAGCCACTCCCACGTTCCGTCGGTCGAGCCACCGTCGACGATGATCACTTCCGTCGCTGGAGGAGCCTGCGCGAGGAGGCTCGACACCACTCTGCCAATGTCCTCAATTTCGTTGAGTTCCGTTACCACGACACTGACAGGCTGCATGGAGGCAGTATAGCGAGCCACCTTCACCCTCACCGTGCTGGGCCAACTCCGTCTCCATTCTGCCTTTGGGAATACTTCACATTAGCCGTTGACAAGGACTGCTCGGATGTCAATAATCTGCCCATGTTTCAACGTAGATCCCTCATTTCAGCAGTGCTCGTTCCGCTCATCGTTGGCTTGGCGGGACTGATGCGCCTCATGAGCCAGCCTCGCTTTGCGGCATTTCGGAGCGTCGACGTCGTGCAACTCACAGGCTCCGGAATGTGCTTTGGAGTTGCCCTCTTCGCGCTGATCCTCCTGCTCCGCACGCCCCGCGCCTGAACCACCTCTATTCCCTCTTGATCCGTGCTCTGGTGCGAGTGTTCCGGCGCCATTCTCCGATTTGGCCAGAACACGGCTCGGCGAAATTGACCCCGGCCTCGGTTTGACGATAAAATCAAATGGTTTGGCGATGCACCCCCGTTGCGGGTGCGCGGGATGTTTTGAGGGCGCTCCGCCCCGGCTTGTGCGGCCGCCTCCCGATGCAGTTACCGTCTGTATCCGCCCCAATCGAGCACACGGATTTGAGTTACGCGCCTGGCTCAAGAAGCCTGAGCGAGGAAGGTTCTGTTATGTACGCAGTCATTCGCACCGGAGGCAAGCAATATCGCGTGGCTCCGGGAGACGTGTTGAAGATCGAAAGCGTGACCGGCGGTCCCACCGTTGAGTTCAGCGACGTGCTGGCAGTTTCCGGCGAGCCGGGAACGCTGGTCAAGCCCACAACGGCTAAGGTGACCGCGGAGATCGTGGGCGAAGGCCGCGGCGACAAGATCCTGGTCTTCCATTTCAAGCGCAAGAAGCAATATAAGAAGCTTCAGGGACATCGGCAGAACTTTACCGAGGTGCGCATCCAGGCCATTGAGGCCGACGGCGTGACCTACGCCGCCAAGTAGCTTTTAGCTCTCCGCCTTCAGCTTTCAGTTTTTTCTCGCGAAGGCACGAGCGGTAGATTTTTGAAATGAATTAGCTGAGAGCTGACGGCTGAAAGCTGACAGCTCGGGAGATTGAGCAATGGCACACAAAAAAGGTGGAGGCAGTTCCACAAACGGACGCGATTCAAACGCGCAGCGGCTTGGCGTAAAGGCTTTTGCCGGTCAGTTGGTGTCGGGAGGTTCCATCATCTCGCGGCAGCGCGGCACGCGCATCAAGCCGGGCCCCAATGTGGGCATTGGCTCCGACGACACGCTTTTTGCCAAGGTCACTGGCCGCGTGGTGTTCACCGACCGCGGACGCCGCGGACGCTTCGCCTCGATCGAGCCTGCGGCAACGGAGTAAAGGCGGCGGCAGCGCACGATGCAAAATCAAAGGCCTCGGCATCGCCGAGGCCTTTGATCTTTCTAGTCCCTTAGTCCCTAGTCCCTTAGTCCCTGCTTTTACGTCTCAGACTCGCGTCCCTTCATGTTCCGCGCCAGCACTTTTTCAACCACGTGCTCCACATCGGAAAGGAAGAAGCTGTTGGCAGGCTGCTGCACGGCGATCCTGGTTCCGGTGTGGCCCAGAGCAGATGCGATTTCGTTCCAGCGATATATCGTCGAGTTCGCCGGCATGAGGAGCGGCTTGCGCACGGGCTCCGGCAGGACGCAGTAAACCATCCAGATAGTCAGGGTCGCCAGAATCAGCGCCTCGTAGATGAATTCGACCGGGTCGTTGACCGAAACCACGTGGGAGCTCCAGGAAGCGACGATGAAGTCGCCCGAGGACAACACGCCAAAACCGAGCGCGATGCCAAAGGACAGATCGCGCACTGTCAGGCGCAGGGCATTCATGCTCAAGCAAAGGAAAGCCAGCAGACACAGCTCGAGAACGCTGACCGAGTGCATGAGACCGTACGAGATGTCCGCGATGATGTGAAGGCCCTTATTCGCATAGGAGATCGACGACAGGCTCACGATCACTGAAACCACAGCCGCCCAGCGGAAGATCACGATGGCAAGCTTGGTAATGCCGGGGAACGCTGCCAGAGCCGAGCGAAAAATCTCAATGCAGATGAAGAACAGTAGCACCACGGTTGCGAGATAGGTCGCAAAAAAGCCGAAATAGTAGATTTTGCCGAGGATGATATGACGGGTCTGTCCCCAGGGCTGCGATTCTTCGTGGAGCACCAGCATCAGGAGCGGCGTAGAAATCGCACGCACGGCCAAGTAAAGACCCATGGCCGGGAAGCGGCGATGCAGCCCCTTGTTCCAGAAAAGAAAAGCGAGCGCCGCCCAGAGAACAAACTCGCCCGCGTTCATCGCCGACATTGCGAAGTTCAGTTGCATTGGCTATTGGCGTAATTCTATGGACGCACACAGAATAGCGCCAATCAGCCTTAACACCCAAGCACAAAAGGGTAACGCGTTGCTGGCACTTTCGTGCTAGGTAGCCGATTCAGCAACGCGCCCAGACTGCTCAGCGACTCGATGCGGTTTGCACCAGGCAGGTTCCATCCGACGAGCACGGGGGTGGAGCCGGGAGAGTGAGGGGCCCGGGGTCGCTCTCGGACATGGATGCGTGCCTGGACAGTGGTTGCCTGGCAGCGGGGGAGAAGGAAGCCGCGGTCAGACCAGCGATAGCGACAAGCAGGGCGAACATGCGAATAGCGGAGTTCATCTTTAGTAACCTCATAGATTCGATTTAGAAAAAGAATTGTCTCTTTCTAGGCATGAATCGTAGCGCATAAGTTATTCTAAGTCTAGTGTTTTCATTAGTTTAGAGAACTATAACGAGGTATGGGTACTAACGTCATGTAATTGGAGTGACGAGATTTCCTTGGTAATCGCGTGCGCGCCTATATCCACCCGCTCCGTCCGTCTCGGTCGCATGGTAAAATGAACCTAGGCAAACGAGCTTGATCACCTCGGTTTTTCAAGCGGTTAGTCGCTCTCCAGCGTCCGGAAAACTTCTCCGGCGACCCTCGATTTGACACACCTTGCGAACGGAATTCTATGGCGACTGATGTTGTGAGCAGCACCCCCATGCAGCACGGCGACAACGATAGCTACACCGGCGAGAACATCAAGGTTCTCGAAGGACTGGAAGCGGTACGCTTGCGCCCCGCCATGTACATCGGCTCGACCGGCGAAATGGGGTTGCATCACCTGGTCTACGAAGTTGTCGACAACTCTGTAGATGAGGCGCTGGCGGGCTACGCCACGAAGATCGACGTCGTCATCCATGTGGACAACTCCATCACCGTCGTGGACGACGGCCGCGGCATTCCCGTGGACATGATGGACCTGCCAGGCGGCGAACGGTTGCCGGCCGCGCAAGTAGTGCTGACCAAACTGCATGCCGGCGGGAAATTCGACGCTTCAACGTATAAAGTTTCCGGTGGCCTGCACGGCGTGGGCGTGAGCTGCGTGAATGCGTTGAGCGAGGAGTTCGAGGTGGAGATCTGGCGTCCGGAGCGGCCGGGCGAGCCAAGCCACACCTACGAGCAGAGCTACTCGAAGGGCGTCCCCACTTCGAAACTGCTGAAGACCGGCACCAGCAAGCGCCGCGGCACCAAAGTGCACTTCCTGCCCGACAAGAGCATCTTCGTCACCGCCGAGTTCAACTACGACACGCTGGCCCAGCGTTTGCGCGAGATGGCCTTCCTCAACAAGGGCCTGGAGATCACGCTGACCGATGAGCGCACCGCCGACCCCAAGACCGGGGAAGCGCGCCGCGCCGAATTCCGTTACGCCGGCGGCATCTCCGAGTTCGTCAAGCACCTCAATCGCGGCAAGAGTGTGCTGCACGACAAGCCCATCGTCATGGAGGCGTCGCGCGACAACGTCGAGATCGACATCGCGCTGCAATACAACGACAGCTATTCCGAAACGGTATTCAGCTTCGCCAACAACATTAATACCGTCGACGGCGGCACGCATCTTTCCGGTTTTCGCGCTGCGCTCACGCGCACCATTAACTTCATCGGCCAGCAAATGGGTCTGTTCAAAGATCTAAAAGAAAGCCTGAGCGGCGACGACGTGCGTGAGGGCCTGGTGGCTGTGGTGAGCGTGAAGCTGTCGCAGCCGCAATTCGAAGGCCAGACCAAGGGCAAGCTGAACTCCGACATCGCCGGCACCGTGCAGGCCTTCGTCAACGAGCGCCTGGGAATGTATCTCGAGCAGAATCCTCCTGTGGCGCGCCGCATCATCAACAAGGCGATTGAAGCGGCTCGCGCACGCGAGGCGGCCCGCAAGGCGCGCGACCT
>JARLFZ010000101.1 GCA_031296305.1 Occallatibacter sp.
GCGGCCAGATCTCTCCGGTCGATTGGGCCCAGGAGTAATGGAAGGAGACGCCGACATTTTGTTGCGGGCAGAGGGAGTAATGGGTGCCGCGCAATCCGAAGATATTTTTCGCATTCACCCGGAAGTCCGGGGCCAGGCTCTCCATCCAATTGAAGTAGGCATCCATGCCTTCGCGCAGATCTGCCTGCACGCCGGGGGCAATTTGCAGATTGATATTGGCATTGGTCTCGGCCTGCATCGAGGGATATTTGCCGCTGGTATACATGAACCAGTAGCGCCCCATCTGAAAGATCTTTTCCAGGAGTGCGGGCGAGTAGTCCGGCCGCGACCGCTGATCGGCCAGAAGTTCCTCCGAAGACATTCCATATTGGGAGGCGCCGCCGAAGTCCACGGTGACACGGTTCATGGCTTCCGACTGGACCTTGCGGTGCCGCTCCAGGATTGCGTTGTAGTCGGGGCTCAACTGCTCGACGGCTTGCCGCAGGGCTTCGACCTGGGCTTCGCTCGAATCGGCGAACCATTCAATGCGGGTCAGCAGCATCACGGAAGACGCGTTCTCGACGACCAGAGCGTCGCCATCCATGCGGGCCGAGCCGCCGTTGCGCACTACGCGCACCACGCCGGCATAGCCGCTGTTATCCACGGAGGGATCCAAACGGCATTTGTAAATAAGCCGCTCTTCGTTGAAGTCCTGCTGAACTTCGCTTTCCCCAATATTGCCGCCAAACAATCCGTTGGGCCGTCTTCCCCTGGAATATTTCTGTATTGCGATTCGGGCATTCACCGGTTGTCCATGCGGGGCGGTGAGTAATTGCACCACGACATCGTCGGGCCTGGAGGTGAAGGTCTGACGAACCCAGTCGCCACGCTCATCGCTCCAATGCACCTTTACCTCGCCGCTCTCGAAATCGACAGTGCGCAGATAATTCTTGACCGACGCGGTTTTCGGAAGATCGAGGCGCATCAGGAATGCCGGGACTGTAGGGTGCGGCCCTGTGTTCTGCTTGATGGGGCCCTTGTTCATTTCCTTGAACGCGAGTTCAATGGCGTCCTGGTATTTCCCGTCCAATACCATTTGCCGCACTTGCGGAAATACGTCCGCAGCTTTGGGAGCCTCAAAAGGCCTCTTCCACGGCACGAGAAGACTTTCGTGGTGAAAGAGGACCTGCTCCGAGTACGGATCGCACGCCACCTCGATATACATATGTCCATTGCCGGAAGTAAGCCCCTCGCTGACCGTCGTGCCGGGAAGCGTGCTCGAGAAGCCTTGCCGCGGGACAATGCCGCGCCGCAACCGCTCCGGAAGCGGCATTGGCAAGACCGTCACTTCGGGCGACAGGTACGATGAGGCGAACAGCGGCGGCTTGGGCGGGAATAAGTTTTGGGGAGCAGCGCCAAGATGAGGAACAGACCCGCCCTGTTCAGAAACGAATCCCCCGCTTACCGCGTGTGGATCAGCAACCTTGGGCGCGCCGTCTGGACTATGTTCGCCTGACGTTGAAGCCTGAAGTGCTCGCTGAGATCCGGCCAAAGCAATAGCCGCCGCAGTACTCGTCTTCAAAAAATCGCGCCGTTTCAATCTGCACCTCTCTCTGTGCGATCCACTCCTTCACGCAGCTTTGTCCGGAATTTCCTGCGCGCTCACTATGCTATTCAGGCAAGGCGATCTGGGTATCGATATGGAAGTGCCCGCTGACGCCTGGCGCTCCCGTATCAGGCTGGCCGCCGCCGATGCTGATGGTGTATTCCCCGGCGGCGACGATCGGATTACCCGCTTCGGTGACCATGCCCAGATCACGGTCCTTCAACTCGAAGTGAACTTTCTGGCTCGCGCCGGGATCCAGGTGAATGCGCTGAAATCCGCGCAGAGCGATGAGGGGAGCACCCTTCACGTCAGGGAACTTGAGATAGACCTGCACAACCTCATCTCCCCCGATCTTGCCGGTGTTGGTCACCGTCACGTCGGCGCCCACATGCTGCCCCGCAGCTACAGCCTGCGTCGGAAGATTGAGGTCGCTGTAGCTGAACGTTGTGTAGCTGAGCCCATACCCAAACGAATAGAGCGGCTTGCCATTGAAGTACCGGTAGGTCCGGTTTGCCATCCCGTAATCTTCGAAGTTGGGCAACTGGTTGACGCCGGTGTAAAACGTGACCGGTAACCGCCCCGCAGGATTGTTCTTGCCGCTCAGTGTCTCCGCGATCGCCGCTCCGCCTTCTTCGCCGGGATACCATGCATCGAGAACGGCGTTGGCGTGCTGGTTGATCCAGTTGACTGCCAGGGCGCTGCCATTGATGAGAACCACGGCGAGCGGCTTGCCGGTGGCCGCCACAGCCTCAACAAGTGCTTCTTCCGGCGCGGGAAGATCGATGCTGGTGCGATCTCCACCGAGGAATCCGGGTTCAGTGACCGGCATCTCTTCGCCTTCAAGCGAGCTAGTGATTCCCACGACGGCAATGACGGCATCGGCATTCTTGACTGCGGCAATTGCCTCGGGAGAAGGCCCGTCGATCACTCGCGTCCAGATCAGTTCTGCATGCGGTTTGCCGTTCGTGCTGCTGTAGTTGATGCTGAGTGCAGCTTTCTGGCCCTTCTCCAGGTGGACGCGACCGACAGCAGCGCCGGCTTCCTCTCTGCTGAACAGCATCGCCACCTGCTTGTCGTCAATCGCCAGTCTTCCGAAGCCCATGCCACGTAGTCCGACCAGGTAGTCGCCGGAATCTGGGGCCGTCACAAATCCAGTCCAATGCACACCGATGGTTTTCTTTCCTGCAACCTCGGGAGGCAGATTGTCGCCGGTAAGATTGACGTTCGTCTCAGTCCGGGTGGCAAGCACGGGTGCACTCGACGGGGCGCCTGGTCGGCCCGCGGACTCGCTGTATTCCGCCTTCAGGCCAGGCTTTCCGTCGGGAGTGTTCAGAACACTATCCGGCACAGGGCTTCCATCCGTGCGCAGGAACTGGGTTCCGGGGACAAACGTGATGGTGGCATTCGGAAATTCAGCATGAAGGCCTTCCATGACGGAGACAATGTGCGTCGGCTGGCCGGCATAGTTGCCGATCAGCGGCCTGGTCTGGTCGGCGAGCGGGCCTACGACGGCAATCTTCCTGATTCCGGGCTTGAGGGGAAGCAGACCGTCGTTCTTGAGCAGGACCATGGCCTCGTTCGCGAGTTTGCGAGCCAGGGCGCGGTGTTCTGCGCTGTCAAGTTCCTTCTCATCGATCTTTGTGTAGGGAACCATATCCGGCGGATCAAACATGCCCAACTTCATTCGCGCGGTGAACAGGCGAATCAGGGCTGTGTCCAGCGTGCTTTCGGGCAGATAGCCTTGCTGCACCGCATCGACATAAGCCTTCTCGACCGGTTCGCCAAATCTTGAGGTGAAGGTGACGCACTCGTTATCCATGCCGCGAATGACGGAAACAGCTACGCCTTGTGCCTGCGTTGAACGGTAACGATGATTGGCGGCAACGTCCCGGACTGCGTCGCAGTCGGAAACCACATACCCCTGGAAGCCCCACTTGCTGCGCAATTGATCCTGTAGCAGGAACTGGTTAGCGCATGCTGGTTCGCCATTGATGGCGTTGTACGCGCACATGACGGAGCCGGCCTTGCCTTCCACGACGGCGGCGCGGAATCCAGGCTCGTAGGTATCCACCTCGTCGTGCTTGCTTACGTCCACATCTGCGAAGTGCCGCGTTGGCTCCGGTCCGCTGTGCACCGCGTAATGCTTGGGTGTTGCGATCGCCCGGTAATATCTGGGATCGTCGCCCTGCATTCCGGTCACGTAGGCAACTCCCATGCGGCCGGTGAGGAACGGATCTTCGCCGTAGGTCTCCTGTCCGCGGCCCCAGCGCGGGTCGCGAAAGATATTCAAATTCGGAGACCAGAAATCCAGTCCTCCCATGATGCCGGTGTGTCCCTCGCGCACGTTCTGCACATGTTTAATGCGTCCCTCGATGCCAATCTGGATCGCCATGGTGTGAATCCCGGGCGCATCGAAAGTCGCAGCCAGACCGATGGGCTCAGGGTATTCGGTTACGCCCTGATTGATCACTCCGTGGAGCGCCTCGCTCCACCATTGGTATGCAGGAACATTGAGCCGCGGAATGGCCGCGGAATTGTTCTGCATTTGCGTGGCCTTCTCTGCGAGGGTCATGCGACGCACCAGGTCAGCGGCCCGCTGCTCAGGTGACAGCGTGGGGTTCATGTAGGGAAGATTCGCCGTATCCTGGGCAACTGCGGATTGCAGAAGCGAGCCAAAGAAGAGCGCTCCAGTGCACGCGACGATTAGTGCAGCCATTCGCGTCATGCGATTTTTCATGCCTTTTCTCCGAGTTAGGTATGGGCGGCCGAATTACTTCATTGCGCCATTTGCGTGATCGCGAAGCGATAGATGTTCACACTGATCGGCGCCACCGTAATCGTTCCGGGAACGTCGCCGATCGCGATCTCTTTCACGTCCACCTGCGGCGCCTGGCCGACACGATTGAGCGCGGTCAGGCTCTGCCCCGTCAACAGCAACAGCTTCGACGGCCCGCCCAGATGCACGCCGCTGACGTTCAGATCGAACTTCTGCTCCGCCTCCGTCGCATTCACGACGGAGAGAACAACGTATTTGCGATCCGGCGAAAGCGCTGCGAACATGTCGAGCGGATAAGTCGGGCTGCCGGAGGTCTTCTCTGGCTGGTCCGGGCTACCTGCGGGATACTTCGGCGCCGGTTGCGGCGAATTCCCGGTGAGCGCGACCGGAATCGCTCCGCCGCCAAATTGCTCGCCGTACAACTGGTAGAGGAGCCCCAGCGCGTTTATCGTCGCCGAGGTGCGGTTGAAGTCGACCAGCGCGACGCCCGTGGTCTGCGCCCCCATGGTCAGGAAGTCGGTGTACCGGAGCATCTCGTTCAGGATCATTCCGTAAGCAAGGTCCTGGCGAAGCGTCATTCCGCCAAACGGGCCTCCGCCGCCGGGTGTGGCGTTGAAGTAGGCGTACTCGTCAATCGACAGCGGAATCTTTTTCTCCACTATCGCCGGGAACCGCTTCTGGTACCCCTGCCACTCTTCGGCCTTCAGGCGCACGGTATCGGCCGCATAACGCGACGATTCGAGCACCGACATGTCGACTTTTACATACGCATCCTCATTCGCCTTGTCTGCGCCAAGGGTCTTTGCTTTCTCGAGATCCCAATGGTGGCCGCCGCTCGCGTACCAGTGCTCGGCGACGATATCGAAATTGCCCCAGCAGTCCTTCAGGAAACTTCCCGTCCAGTCAGCTTCGGTTCCGTACAGGCTTTCGAGGTTCCCCACGTACTTGGCGCGCTGCTCGCGCGGCACGTTCGTGTTTTCGAGGAACAACCCCGAGGCAATCAGAACGATCGACGGATCCACTTGTCGCATCGCTTTCGCGAATTCATTGTGCTTGAGCATGAAGTACTTCGAATCGGTGCGGCCCAACTGCCACCTTCCCCAGGGCTCGTTTCCGATATTCCAGAACTTCACGTGATACGGTTCCGGATGGCCGTTCCTGGCGCGCTCGGCGCCCATATGCGTGTTGACCGATCCGTTCATGTACTCAACCTCTTCGGCCGCCGAGTGCGAATCACCGAATCCCGCGTTGACGCTGATGTATGGCTCCACGCCGATCAGTTTGCACAACGTCATGAACTCGTCCAGCCCCAGGTCGTTGCTTTGCATGGCGTTCCATGCGTAGTCGAAATCTGGCGGACGCTTATCGATATCGCCGACAATGTGGTACCAGATCAGCCCGGAGGTGTAGTTGCCGCCGTACCGCCAGAAGCCCATCTTGATCTTGCTCAACTGAGCGGTCGTGTCGGGCCGGAACCCATGAATGTTGTCGGCCGGCATCAGAGAAAGCGTGCCGATATGGAAATCGCCTTTGCCTGTGCCCGTGATCTCGATGGCGCCATCCGTGGCATCGGCCTTCGCGATGAAGCTCAACGGGAGTTTCCTGTATTCATTGGTCAGCGCGGCAAACGAAACCGTTTGCCGGTCATTTTCTCCCGCGCCCCAGATTAGCGAGACCTTCACCTTGCTGCCCGGGGTGCCTCGAAGATAAATCCGCCCCGTGTACTGCTTGCCCTTCACCAGGGCCAGGCCCGATTGCCGGATGCCATGCGGCGTGGCCGAGTCGAGCGCGATGCGGGGGCTCTGGTCTCCGACAAACGGCTTTTCCTTGTCCATTACCACCGATGCCTCGGGTCCGACAGGATGCCATTTGCGAAGCCGCATTCGAAATGGGCCGCCCTGTTGCTGGGCATCGGCTTCGGCCGCCTCGGCTTTGATCGGAAAGTAGAATTTCCGGTCGTCGAGCATTTCCGCCCACACACTGCTGTACATCGTGCTGCCAATGTGCTCGATGAACTGGCCGTATATATACTTCGAAACCGGCGCCGATGTCTGTTGCGCGTCGATGGTTACTTTCAACTGGCTGGGGACAGGCGGCGCTTGTTGGGCGGTGATAGCGACAGCGGTACCAAGCCACAACAGGGCTGCGGCGGGCATCAACATCTTGGCGTTCATCATCTTCGCGTTCATCATATCCTCATCTTCATGCTTCGTACCGGTCGTTTCTCATGTCGCTCCGGGTCCCGGCCGCCCGAGAGCGGTCGATGCTTGTCCACTGGACACCGGCGATTGCGTTCAAGCGCTCAACGGATCTATCCGCGAAAGAGGACGGCGCGGTGTTGCTTCCGGAAAGCGTTTACGCAGACAGAAGTAAATCGCTTTTTGGAACATTGGCATACTATCCACAAAGCATAAGACTGAAAAGCGGGATTTTTCGATCATTGACTTTTAGATTGTCGATGTTGCGCCAGGCAAACGCCTTCGCGCGCTTCGTAAGCGATCGCGAACGCTCAAGTTTGCCCAGCAAATGCTTGCAGCGAAATGAGACAGGCAGGTTAGGCTCAGGGGCGCAATCAACAGCTTGATTCAGCCTTGATTTCTTTACTTGCGCAAGCAACTTATCTTAATGTGGCTGGTATGAAATCAGGGCAAGAGCAAGTCCTCTCACATCCGGATGCGTCAACGAATGAAATTCCCGGTCAACCCTCCAGCCAGCCTATGGATCGCCGGCGCTTTCTACAGTACGCGGCAGGTGTGGGAGCGATGATGGGTCTCGGTGGAAGCGCCTTCAGCCAAGCTCAGCAAGATGCCGCCACGGATGCAGTCCAACCCAATCGCAAGTCCGCGTCGACGGACTCGCGCCTGCCGGACGGCACCGAGTATGTCTCCTGGGAACAGCCGCTGACATTTTCGAAGACCTACTACGTGGACAATCACTCCGCCAGGGCCAACGACAACGGACCGGGCAGCCGCGAGCGGCCCTTCCGCACCATCAGCAAGGCCGCGCAGGTCCTCCAGTCGGGCGAACGCGTGGTCATCGCATCCGGCACCTACCGCGAGTGCGTCCGTCCGGTGCGCGGTGGCACGGGTCCGGCGCAGATGATCAGCTACGAGGCCGCCCCAGGGGCAAAAGTTTTCATTAAAGGTTCTGAAGTGCTGAAAGACGGCTGGCAGCAGGAATCCGTCGCGATTCGCCGCTTCGGCCCTCCAGGCCAGGCCGGCCAACCTGAAAGCCAGGCGGCGTGGCAACACGACCTCACGGGCTCAATGTTCCCGGATGCCTACAACCCCTTCGCCCTGGCCAGCGCGCCGGGCGACCGCTCGTGGCTGGACACCAAATCGGTCGATATGGGTCCGTATTTCCGCCGGCGTGGATTGGTCTTTGTGGACAGCAAACCGCTGGAGCCGATGGAGCAGCTTCGTGAACTGGCAAGCGCGCGCCTGCCCGGCCCCCCGCCTCCGGGTACACCGGTGCCTCTCACCGGACTGCCCCTCCGTACGCGTGGCGGTCCCATCATGCAGGAGATTGGCGGCTCGCCGGATTCCCGGTTCTGGGTCGATAACCAGGGAGAGACCATTCACGTCCGGATTCACGATGGCACTCCTGCTGAACATTTGATCGAAATCACCACCCGCGAGCAGGCCTTCGTACCCTTGCAAAAGGGTCTTGCCTACATTCGCGTCAAGGGAATCACTTTTCAGCACGCCGGCAACGGTTACCCGGTGCCGCAGCGCGGCGTTGTCTCCACTGCCGGCGGCAATCACTGGATCATTGAGGGCAACACCATCGAATGGGCCAATGGTACCGGTCTCGACATCGGCAACGGCGACTGGAACGGCGGTTTCACGCCGCAAGCTGGGGCGTCTCAGATCGTCCGCGGGAACACCATTCGCTATTGCGGCGTCGAAGGTCTTGCCGGCATGGGAACCCAGGATACCGTCATTGAAGATAATCTCATCGAGTGGTGCGGCTGGGCGGATGCCGAACGCGCATGGGAGGCCGCCGGCGTCAAGTTCCACAATGCCCACAATCTACTCTTCCGCCGCAACGTGATCCGGCATATCCGCCATGCCAATGCGATATGGCTTGACAGCGGCAACGTCAACTGCCGTATCACAGGCAATGTGTTCGCCGACGTCCTCACTGTCAGCGCCGCCGTGCATATGGAAATGAACCTCAAACAGGACCAGATCGACAACAACGTCATTTGGGATGTCCGCAACGCCGAGCCGGGCACGCCCGGCCAGAGAGGATGCGCGGGATCTGGCGTGTTCATCAATGCCAGCGATCGTCTGACCATCGCCCAAAATCTAATCGGCCGCTGCGACAACTCTGGCGTCTTTGCGATCGTACGCGAGGATCGTGCAGGCAGCGGAACCGCCCAGGAAAATAAGATCTATAACAACATCTTCACCAGTTGCGGCAAGTCGGCCATGGTATTTCTCAGCCCGCACAACGAGGCCGACGGGAATCTCTATGCCTCCATGCCGAAGGAGTTTCTGGGGTTTTTTACATCCGACTCAAAGCAGTATCTCGACTTGCCGGCTTGGCGCGAGACGCACGGCTGGGACAAGAACGGAGCTTTGGGCGACTTGCAGGTGGCCTTCGATCCTGACCGCCTGGAGCTGACGATAAGCAGCAGCCAACCTTTCCCAAAGGTGAGTGTCTTCAATCGTATCGACAACGATATGTTCGGCAAGGTCAGCGGAGAAACCAGGGCTCCCGGCCCAGTAGCCGACCCCGGTGCCAAGCGCATTTGGCAACTGGACCCTCGCTCAGCAGCGGCGACGGAAAACCAGGTCCGATCAACCAGTGGCAAAGCGAGCACTTCTGCGTAACTGTCCGCAGTGGGGAGCCTGAAAGTGAGCGGAATTCAGGAATATCCCGAGTTCGGATTTAGATTGTTTCCACGTCGCGGTCCGCTCCCAAAAGAGCCGCGAGGTAATTTCTTTCAATGCTGCTCGGATCTACGTCTTTACAGACCAGGAAGAACCGCGCCAGCCTTTCGCCTCCCATCGTGAGCCGCAGGCTGGTCAGTTCTCCCGAGTCGATGTAGGGAGCAATTCTGTAAACCGGTAGCCAACCAAAGCAGATTCCGCTGCGCACGGCTTCAATCGCAGCATCAATCGTATTCACCGTCAGATAGCGCTGCAAGGGACTGTGCGGTTGCCTCTTCGGCGAGGGTCCGACTGTCCCTTCGATGATCACCGCGAGACGCTGAATCAGATCCAGGCGCTTGAGTTGCCGGGTTTCCTTGTTCAGGGGATGGTCGGCGCGGGCAACTGCGCGCATTCTGATATCGAGAATCGGCTTGGCGAAATACTCACGCGTGGGTAGCCCCGAGATACACAAATCGGCGCCGGACGACGCGAATTCGTGAACGGACGAAAGAAACATAGTCTGGCGCAGTTGCGGACGTACGTGGGGGTACAGACGAGTCAAGTCGGCAAGTGCCGCGAACAGCTTGCTATCCGGGAACATGCTGTCGACCGAAATGCATATGTCTGTCTCGCCGCCGGCGCCCAGCGCCGAAGCTCTTTGCTCAAGTGCACGGAAGCCGGAAAGAATGGGCCCCACATCTGCCAGCAGCGCCTTTCCCGCCTCGGTAAGTTGCGCCTTGCGGCCTTTCAGTTCAAGAAGAGGAATCTTGAATTGCTCCTGAAGGCGCGAAACTGCGTAACTGATTGTCGATTGCGAGCGGTTCATCTTCGCTGCGGCAGCCGCAAAACTCCCTGACTGAATCACAGCTTCGAGTACTTCCCATTGGTCAAGCGTCGTATTCATCCTCACCCCTTGAGCGCGCCGACTCGCCTCGGCATTCAACAAATCCTCGCAGTCGGCAGCGAGGGAATGAACTCACAATTCAACATGGTATCCAATTCTCCGCTTCTTCGTGGTGCGCAAAAAGCTCTCAAGGCGAAAGGCGCCCAATTGCTGTTATCACTTCGATGCCGTGCACCTGCCACCTGGAATCGATCCGGGTCCGGATCAGCTCGCGGGGCTCTATTGCGCTCGTCTGCAATCTTCCTGTCCCTGCAGCCGGTGAAGGCGCGAGCGCGACAGAGCTACAATTGGGCGTCGTCTGCGAGGAGTTCTCATCATGATCCGTTCCGCGACCTTCGTGGTTCAGTCCGTAGTGCTTGGTGCGGTCGTGTCGCTGTTCACTGCGCCTTCCGCGCCGGCGCAGCAGAAGCAGGCTGTCGCGAACACGGCAAATCGCATGGAACTCGGCCGGCTCAAGAACGGCGCAGTGGTAGCGTTTGTTCGCTCCGGCTCCGGCGGTTGGGGCATTGAAATCTCCGGCGACGCCGTTCCGCGTTTAACGCAACCGACGCCCGCGCAGATCGAGGTCTATCGCGGCGGCGACGACGTCCGTCAAATTGCCGCCGGCTACCAGTCCGTGCGAAAAGAACCCGGCGTAGTTGTCGCGAGGGCAAAAGTGGAAGGTGGAGGCGAGGCCTCATTTGCCGTCGACGACCAGTGGAAGATTTCGGGCGACGTGTTGTCGCTCAGCCGGACCGTGACCGTGTCCGGCACTGAGGAGAATGCCGGGTTTTATTCTGCGATCCAGCTCGTGACTACGCCCGCAATCACTTGGCCGGACGCGGATTATTTTGCTCCGGGCGTTCTCTACGGCGATCCAACCTACGACGGCGACAACTCTCCAGGAGGTGTTTTGAATTACCGCGCCAGGCGCTTTGCGCTGCGGGAAGACGAATTGTCCGCGCCGCTCTTCGCGCTTTCATTTCGCGATGGACGCTGGGCAGCAGTGATGGACATGGCGCCGCGCGGTGACACCACGTGGACGGAAAGCACCGCTGCTGCCACTACACCCGTGATCGACGAGCGCATTCAGTTTGGAGCTCTTGGCGCGCGTGAAGTGCCCCATGGCGGCGTCGAGTTCGGCTTCTGGTTCCCCGGCACGACCAGCGAATTCACTCGTGGGTTTCAAGCCCCGCCCGCTCCTGTTGTGCGGCGCCGTTATCATCCCGTGAAGGCGGGCTTCTCGCAGAGTTATCAAGTGGGATTCCGCCTCGGGCAGGGCGCATCTTTCCCCGGCATGGAACGCGATGCGTGGCGCTGGGCATGGGAGACCCTGAAGCCGCCGGTGATGCACCTGGACCTCGAAGTCGTCCGCCGCGCGCTGACCGACCATCTTGCGGATCATGTCCTTATTGTCGATGACCGGGCCGCTGTCCCTTTCCTCTTCGATGCCGTCACAGGGAATCCCGGTTCCTACCGCAATTGGAGCTGCTATCACAATTCCTTCCCGACGCCACCCCGCCTGCCGGCCAACACGCCGGTCACGGCTCACGAACTAAACCCGGAGAAGAGCGCGGAGTTAGCAGCCTGGGCCCGCACCGTGGGCGTCGATGTTGACCCCAAGGCAAATGAATTGGAGCAATGGCCGAAGGTAATCATGGGTTTCGTTTCCAAGGGTATTGAGGTGGCCGATCAATTGCTGATCGAGGCAGACCGCGATCCGAGTCCGCGCGGCCAGAAAATGCGGAACGATGGACTGGCGATCATCAACAGCTTCATTCGCCTCGTGCCAATGTCACCTTCCGCTGGAGAGGGCTTCAATCTCTGGACAGGCAAAGCAGATTCCTGGGCCGGCGACACCACGACACTGAGAGGGCCGTCGGAGGGCTTGCGCACTCTTCTGGACGCGTATCGCCGTGAGAAGAAGGCAGGGCGCGAACACCCGGACTGGCTGCAGTGGTGCCGGCAGTTTGGCGATTGGCTGCTGACGCAGCAGCGCGACGATGGCTCCTTCCCAAGGAGTTGGCAGGGAGGCACAGGAAAGGTGCTGGAAGTCTCCGGAACCAGCAGTTACAATCCCGTGCCGATGTTGGTGAAATTGAGTCAGGAGACCGGGCAAGAACGCTATCTCGAAGCGGCGATCAGAGCCGCGGATTATGTCTGGGACAACTATGGAAGCCGCGGCGTATTCGTCGGTGGCACCACTGACAATCCGAACATCACTGACAAGGAAGCCGGCATGTTGTCGCTGGAGGCCTTTCTGGATCTTTACGAAGCCACCAGTGATCCGA
>JARLFZ010000102.1 GCA_031296305.1 Occallatibacter sp.
AGTACCACGATTGCGGCCCAGAGAATGTCTGCGCCCAGCAGGTGCAGGATCTGCAGCCAGACCGGCGCGAGAAACGCCACATCGAGAATGCCCAGCACATATTGCAGAGCAAGCAGGATTAACACCAGTGCCGACAGCGCGCGGTTGTCCCAGTGCGAACGGCGCTGCGCGGCACGCACCAGCAGCCAGATGAGGAAGACGCTGGCCAGAAACGCGACGGTGGGATGCGTCCAGCGCCAGCGCACCAGCCATTCGCTGGTAGATGAGAGGTCCTGCGCGAACGCCGCGCCCAAGGAACTCGGCGGGAACAGGGTGTCGCCGAGCGCGGCCAGCGATCCGGTGACGCCGACCACGAGCACGATCACCAGCGATGCAATGCCCACAAACGGCGCGGTCATGCGGACTTTATTGCGCATATAACCGGCACGCCGGCCGAGAAAGTGGGCGGCGAACGTGAGCGCGGCCAGCAGCAGCAGTGTGTTGGTCAGGTGCAGCGCAAGATAGGGCGCGCGCAACGGCGAGCGGCTCTGCGCGGTGAGTCCCAGCTTAACCAGGAAGGCTCCCAGCGCGGCTTCGATCACGGTGAAAGCCACGGCTGCCACGGCGGCCGCACGCGCCAGGTGGCCGCGCACGGTGGCGGCGAAGGTCCACACCAGCAGCGCCACGACAGAGAAAAAAGAAATGCCGCTGGTGATGCGATGCGTGAACTCGATGATGGTGTCGATGCGCGGCGAGTGCTGCATCACGGTGCCGTTGCAAAGCGGCCAGTGGTCGCCGCAGCCTGCGCCGGAGCCGGTGGCGCGCACCAGTCCGCCCCACAGAATGACGGCGATGAAATACGCCAGCACGCCCCACGCAAAGCGCTGCAACGCGCGCGAGGGAAGGCGATGAGTTTGTACAGGAATGGCGGTTGCAGACATAAAAGATCACTCCGCAATGAACCAACCAGTGTAGAACAATAGGGCGCTTGCATCGGTTGAAGCGACCCATGGGTGGGGCGTATACTGTGTCTTACCGGGAGGTAAGACACATGGCTCATATGGCGACGGTCAGCTCGAAAGGACAACTCGTAATTCCCGCCGAGTTGCGAAAAAAGTATCGCCTCAAATCCGGAAGCAGAGTCGCGGTGCATGATAAGGATGGCGAAATCCGGATCGAGCCGAACCCTTATGACGCGCTCCTTGCCCTCCGCGGAAAATACGCGGACTTCCCACTCGAAGAAGACCTTCTCAAAGACCGCCGAAAGTTGGATCAACGGATCGAAAGGATGGAATCGATGTGAAGGAGTACGTCCTGGATGCCAATGCCGTGCTCCGCTATTTCGTCAAGGGACCTGGAATCGAAATCCTCGATCGAATCTTTGCGCAAGCTCAGCGAGGTGAGGCTGCGTTGGCGATGTCCGTAATCAACCGCGGTGAAGCTCTTTACATTCTTGCCAAACGCGTGGGGATGCTAAACGCAATCGAGACACTCCGCACTCTCGCACATTACGTCGAGTCGGTAGATGTTAGCGAGCAGTTTGCAACCGAGGCTGCGACTCTGAAATTCAACTACAGACTTGGCTACGCCGACTGCTTTGCCGCAATTCTTGCGATCCGCAGAGGTGCGACCCTGGTGACAGCGGACCCGGATTTCGTGAAGCTTGGCAGAATTCTGAAAGTTCTCGGCCTGCCGCGACATAAGTCCTGACCAAGCCGTTCGTCAGCAGCCCCCGGCACAATTCCGCTACTCGCCCAGCAGCCGTACCACGTGGTTCACGATGATCAGGTCTTCGAGTGGCGGAATCACGCGCACCGTCACTCGAGAAGTTTCCGCAGAGATGACGGCTGCGCCGCGCACGTTATTGCGCTCGGCGTCGATCACGATGCCCAGCGCGCCCAGTCCCGCGCAGATTTCGGCGCGCGAGGCGATGTCGTTCTCGCCAATGCCGCCGGTGAAGACCAGCATGTCGAGTCCGTTCAGCTCTGCGACATAACTGCCGATCCAGCGCGCGATAGTCCAACAGAATTTATCGACAGCGAGCCGCGCCTTGGCGTTGCCGGCAGCAATCGCGTCACGCAAATCGCGCATGTCGTTGGAAAGCTCGCTCACGCCCAGCAGGCCCGACTTCTTGCTGACCACGGTTTCAAGTTGCTCCGCGGCAGCGTCGGTGTTAGGCGTGGTTTTTGCAATCTGCTTGAGAATGAAGATCAGCACGCCGGGATCGATGTCGCCGGTGCGCGAGCCGCTGATAATGCCGCCGGTGGGCGTCAGGCCCATCGAGGTGTCGAGGCACTGGCCTTGCAGAATTGCCGAGATCGATGCGCCGTTACCGAGGTGCGCCACGATGAGCTTCTCCGGCACGTGAGGCTGCAACTGGTAGATGATCGATTCGTAGGAGATGCCGTGATAGCCGTAGCGCCGCACGCCCATGTCGGCATACTCCGTGGGAATCGGCATGCGCGTGGCTACTTCGGGCATGGTGCGATGAAAGTAGGTGTCGAGGATGGCGAAGTTGGGGATGCCGGGAAACAGACGCAGCGCCTCGCGCATGATGTAGACGGCGATGGGCGTGTGCAGCGGCGCCAGAGCTTCGTAGCTTTCGATTTCGTCGATGAGCTGCGGCGTGATGAGCTGGTTCTCGCGCACGGTCGGCCCGCCGCACACTGTGCGGTGACCGATGGCAGCCGGGACCGGGAACCTGCCGGAGTGCAGCGCATCGGCTACCAGCTTGAATGCCACAGAACGGCTGGGCACGGCTGGCGTTTGATCCACCAGCTTTTTGCCGCCGGCGTCCTTGATCCAGAACTTGCCGAGGTCGGTGCCGATGCCGTCGACCGCACCCTCGAAGAGCCTTGTTCGTTCGCCGTTGCCGGCCTCGTACATTGAGAACTTGATGGATGAAGAACCGCTGTTCAGAACTAAAACCGGCAATGAAGACATGAATGAACTGACCCTTTCGTAGTAATTATGTTGAGCGGTGTTAGCGGTGTTAGCGGAGCTGGCGGAGTTAGAGAACCTCCGACGCCCCGGCTAACACCGCTAACTCCGCTGATACCGCTAACTCCGCTATCTTTCCTGCCAACGCCAATCCTTGATTTCGGGCAGGTCGTCGCCATTTTCAGAGACGTATAGTTTGTGCCGCTGAATCTGCTCGGAGTACCACTGCTGCGCCGCGCCGATTTTCGGCGCCAGCCTGGGCACGCGGCGGATGACGTCGAGCGCGAGCTGGAAGCGATCGATATTGTTGAGCACGCACATGTCGAAGGGAGTGGTAGTGGTGCCTTCCTCCTTGTACCCGCGCACGTGCAGGTTGTCGTGGTTGTGCCGGCGGTAGGTGAGCCGGTGGACGCACAACGGATAGCCGTGAAAGTTGAAGATCGTGGGCACGCCCCGCGGAAAGATCTGGTTGTACTGTTCGTCGGGCAGCCCGTGCGGATGCTCCGACTGCGGCTGGAGCGCCATCAGATCCACGACATTGACTACACGGATGCGCAGATCGGGAATGCGCTCGCGCAAAAGCATGACGGCGGCAAGAGTCTCCATGGTGGGCACGTCGCCGCAGCAGGCCATTACCACTTCGGGGTTGCCCTCGTCGTTTGACGCCCACGGCCATATTCCCAAACCAATGGTGCAATGCGCGATGGCCTCGTCGATCGAGAGCCACTGCGGCGCGGGCTGCTTGCCGGCCACAATCAAATTGATGTAGTTGCGGCTGCGCAGGCAGTGATCGGACACCGAGAGCAGGGTATTGGCATCGGGCGGCAGATAAACGCGCACCACATCGGCCTTCTTGTTCAACAGGTGATCGATGAAGCCCGGGTCCTGGTGGGAAAAGCCGTTATGATCCTGCCGCCAGACCAACGAGCTAAGCAGATAGTTGAGCGAAGCGATGGGCTTGCGCCAAGGAATTTCGCGCGTGGTTTTCAGCCATTTGGCGTGCTGGTTCGCCATGGAATCGATGATGTGAATGAAGGCCTCGTAGCAGTTGAAGAAACCGTGGCGGCCGGTGAGCAGGTAGCCTTCAAGCCAGCCCTGGCACAGATGTTCGCTCAGTACTTCCACCACGCGTCCGGTGGGCGACAAATTCTCGTCCACGGGCAGCGTTTCTGCCTCCCACCTCTTGCCGGTGCCAACGATGACGTCGCCGAGGCGGTTCGACGCGGTTTCATCGGGACCGAAGACGCGGAAGTTTTTCTGCTCCATGTTGGCTTGCATCACCGCGTGCAGCAGCGCCCCAAGGGCGCGCGCCGATTCCACATCCTTGCTGCCGCGTTTCTCGATCTTTACGGCGAAGTCGCGGAAGTTCGGAACAACGAGTGGCTGCAACAGCAAGCCACCGTTGGCGTGCTCGTTCATGCCCATGCGCAGGCGGCCTTTGGGTGCGATCTCGGCCAGGTCGGCGCGCAGCCGGCCCTTGTTGTCGAATAATTCCTCGGGCTTGTAGCTGCGCATCCACTCTTCCAGTTGACGCAGGTGCTCGGGCTTTTCGCGCAGCTCGGCCAGCGGCACCTGGTGCGCGCGCCACGTGCCTTCCACCGGCTTGCCGTCGACAATCTTCGGTCCGGTCCAGCCTTTGGGCGTACGGAGGATGAGCATGGGCCACGCCGGCCGTTCCGTTGCTCCGTCTTCGCGCGCGGCTTTCTGGATGGCCGCGATGCGGTCGAAGATTTTGTCGAAGATAGCCGCGGCCTGCTGGTGCATCACCGCCGGATCGTCGCCTTCGAGCGTGAACGGCTCATAGCCGTAGCCGCGCATCAGGTCTTCCAGCTCCGCATGCGGAATGCGCGCCAGCACCGTGGGATTCGCGATCTTGTATCCGTTCAAATGCAGGATAGGCAGCACCGCGCCGTCGGTGGCTGGATTCAAAAACTTGTTGGAGTGCCAACTTGTGGCCAGCGGCCCGGTCTCCGCTTCGCCATCGCCCACCACGCAGGCCACAACGAGATCGGGATTGTCGAAGGCCGCGCCGTAGGCGTGTACCAGCGAGTAACCAAGCTCGCCGCCCTCGTGGATGGAGCCCGGCGTTTCCGGCGCCACGTGGCTGGGAATGCCGTAGGGCCAACTGAATTGCCGGAATAGGCGCTTGATGCCGTCACGATCCTGCCCGATGTAGGGATAAATCTCCGAATACGAGCCTTCGAGATACGTGTTCGCGACAATTCCCGGACCGCCGTGCCCCGGGCCGATCACGAAGATCATGTTCAGCGCGCGCTCGCGGATGAGCCGGTTCCAGTGCACGTAAAGAAAATTGAGACCGGGCGTGGTGCCCCAGTGACCCAGCAGCCGCGGCTTCACGTCGTCGAGCGTCAGCGGCCGCTCCAGCAGAGGATTGTCTTTGAGGTAGATCTGGCCAACGGAAAGATAGTTCGCCGCGCGCCAGTAGGCGTCCATTTGGGCAAGCAATTCCGGGCTCAACGGGCCCTGATTCGCAGTCTCGTTCGTTACAGTCTCGAGCATGGCATACCTCGCAAAAGGGGAGCTTGCGTACTGCATTCAGCGTAGCAGTCGCCGTGTGACCCGTCGGGTGATTCTAGTCACATACAGTGAAATGTTGACTGCTATTTCATAAAACGCGCACGCGGGCCTGGCGCTTTCGATGGTTGGGGCTGCAATTCATCCCGACCGCCGCAAAGAGCCTTGGAGCGCGCGATTTCGCGTGCTTTCTTCTGGCGTTTTTCGTGATCGTCGGCCGCTGGCCTTACTAAGAGCGCAAGTTATTTCGGCGGCGGCGCGGCTGCAGGCAACGGCACATCCACCGCGGGCAGCTTGGCCACCGTGGCCACCGGGAATTCCACTGCGCCCACATGATCGCTGGCGTTGTCGCGTATGCCGAGGCGCAGGTAGTACTCACCCTTTACGGGAACGCTGATCTGCTGCACATATTTGATATTGCCGTTCTGGACCGAGGCGAATCTCGCATCGGGAATCGCTGCGCCGATGCCGTTGTATTGAGCGTTGATGCGCGCTCCGTTGGCATCGTAGACAAAGGTCATGAACTCCAGCGCGCAGCGATGTGCGCCATCGGGGGTCACGGTCCAGATCAGTTCTTTGGGATTGGCCATGAAGGTGACGGCGTAGCGGCGATAGGGTCCGGAAATTTTCTTGTCGGCCTGGTTGCCCGGCACAAGTTCCGCCTCAGTATCTGTTGAGGCCGCCCGCACACTGGCTGCGAAGATCAGCTCAGTGGGCTCTGGTCCGCCGTGCAGCATGGCGGCGCGGAGTGCGCTGTACTGGCCGGGGTCGGGCTTGGCGTTTTGCGCCTGACTCTTTTGCGCGGGCGCATTGGGGTCGTCGGCAAAATAGCCGCGGCGATAGGCCAGCGTCACTCCCGAACGGTCGAGCTTCACCTGGATCTTGCGGTAGTCGCCGTTCCACTTCCGGTTAGTGGGCGTATAGGCGATGGTGTAGTAATTCGATCCCGCGTTAATGGCCTTTTCCACGGCTTCTTTCAGGCCGTTGGTATTCACAAAGGCCTTTCCGCCCGTGGCTTCGGCCATCTGCTCCATGGTGCCGTGTTCTTCGCTGGTTTGCTGGAAGAACTTTGTATTCGCGTTGGCAAATCCATTGGGTTTTCTGCTCATGGTTGAGCCGCTCTGCGTCACGCTCAACATGGGAGCCACCATCAGTCCGCGCGCGTCGATGGGATACACCGCCACCTGGCTGCGCGCCAGCAGGTCGACTGTCTCCCGGAATTCGTCCGCCATCGAAGCCACGCCCGCAAACGGATCAGGCGCAGACGGGCCAGAGATTGAGGACGCGGCCTGCAACAAATCGGGGTCGGGCATAATGTTCACGGGAAACGAGCCGGAAAACCAGATCAGATTCTTGCGGCCGGGAAGCGCGCTCATGTAGCGCGCCAGTTGATTGAGCGCGTCCAGTGTATAGCGGGCGCGCAGTTGCAACTGAAACGATTGCTGCTCGACCTCAAACTGCTGCAGGTTGGCCAGGATCATCGCGGCGTCCGGTTCGTTGCCCAGCGCATCGGCCATGGTGTCGTACATCGGATCGTCGGCGCCCGCTTGATCGCCTTCCACCGCGTTGTTCATCAGCGGCGACGCTCCCTGGGTGCCTTTTTTGCCCGCGACCAGCGCGCGTAGCAATTCGGGATTGGACGTGAATCCCTGTAGCAGCTTCAATTCGGTGGTCAGCGAGAAAATGGCGATACGTGTGCCCGGCGGCACCTGCTTCAGGTACTTCAGCACCTGGTCCCGCACCTCGGTTTGCGCATCCATGGGCGTGTTCAACTTGTCGAGCAGCAAGATATTGAGGGCTCCGTTGGCGGGCGCGACCGAATAATTCGTGAAGACGCCGGGATCGAGTTTGGGAGCTGGCGGTAGCGGAGCGGAGGTTTGCGTCTGATGTTCCTCGAAGACCTTCACCGTTTGCGGCTTGCCATCTTCGAGCAGCGTGAAATCCGCGGTGGTCAGCTTGTGCACGGGGTTTTGCTGGGAGTCGCTCGCCACCACATCGACCACAACGAGATCGGAACTGGTGCGAATGGTCGTCATCGGCGCGCCCGAAGCAGGAGAGGTTTGTCCGCTCCCACTTCCGTACAACGGAAGACAGAGCAAAGCGCAGAAAAATGAAGACACACCAATTCGAGACATGACCGGGTCCCCTCTTTGCGAACAGTTGAGGATAACGCAACCCCGCTTCCGGCGCTTTTCCGGGCACTATCCCGAGTTTTGAGCGCGGCTTACTTTGCGACTAGCAGCGGAACCTCCAGCGATCCGATGTGGCCGCTGTTCAAGTCGTAGACTGCGATGCGCAGAGAGAAGTTGCCGGCAGGCAAATCGAGTTCCATGCGCACCGGGAAGCCCGAGGCACGGACCTTGGCATAGTGCTCCGCATCGAGCCCGAGTGGCGCCGAGCGATCCACGTAATTTATGCGCTTGCCGTCGCTATCGTGGGCCACCAGGACGAACTCGACATTATCCTGCCGCGTGCCGTCGGCCGCAGTGGCGAAGTCCAGGCCGCGCGGGTCAACGAGCAAATCCACGACGGTGCGATGCAGCGGGCCTTTGAGCTGCGCCGCATCCTGGCCTGCGGGTGACTCGGAGAATTTGGTGTCGCGGAAATGCGGATCGGAGGCAGGCAGCACGCGAGTATTGAAGAGAATCTGCGTGGCAGGCGGCGCGCCGTGCAACATGGCCGCCAGGATCGGGGTGATCTGTTTCACGTCGTGCGCCGCGATCTTGCTGGCGGGGTCTGCATAGTAGCCGTCGCGGTAGGCGAGATTCAAGCCGCTTCCGTCGACGCGCACTTGGAGCTTGCGAAATCGTCCGTCGAAATTTTTGTTCTCTGGCACATACGTGACGGTGTAGTAGCTGGAGCCATTGGCGACGGCGTCGGCGATAGCGTCTCGCAGGCCATTGGTGTTGATGTAGGCTTTCCCGCCGGTCTCTTTGGCGATCTCCCGCATCGAGGCTTCTTCCTCGGCAATCGTCACCATGGCATTGTGCGTGTCCTTTGCCATGGGGGTGCCCATGCCCGGGGCGCGCCCGCCACGCCCGAATCCGCCGCTGCCTCCGCTGGAGATGCCTCCGCTGGGAGTGTAGGAGGCGTCGATGGTGGAGAAATTCATCAGACCGCGCGCATCGACTGGGTAAACGGAGACGCGGGCTGCCGCCAGGTCTTCGCTCGTCTGCCGGATCTGGTCTGCGTACATTCGCGCGGCGTCGAAGCCGTTCTTCATCGTCGTGTCGGGATCGATCCCGATGGGGAATGAGGCGGAAAACCAGATGATATTTTTGCGGCCGGGAATGGCGCCGAGATAAAGAGCCAGTTGCTGGAAAGCGTCGAGCGTCATCCGCACGCGCTCATCGGTCTGGAAGGAAGTGATGTCGGCTTGCCATTGCTCCAGCATGGCCTCTGAATCGGAAGTCGCATTGGTACCCGACCAGTTGTCCAATGTGGTATCCGTGTTGGCGACCGACAATCCCGAGCCGGTCACATCCGAGGTTCTGGGCGTGGTCTTCCCGCTTTGCAGGGTCTTGGTCAACTGCGACGCGTCGGTGGTGAAGCCCGCGATCATGCGCAGCCGCGAGGAGAGGGTGAAGATGGCGAGCGAAGTGCCCGGCGCAATCTTGCCCATGTATTCGATCATTTGCTTGCGCACGTCGGTTTGGTTCTGGACTGGCGTGTTAAGCCCGTCGAGAAGCAGCACGTTGACTGCGGTGGCCGGCGGATATACCGGAATGTTGCTATAGGTGTGCGGCGGCAGCGCAACGGGTTTGTAGCCCTGCGCGGAAATCGGCGCCGGCTGATGCTCCTCGAACGAGGAAATGGTCTGCTCTTTTCCGTCTTCGACAACGTGGAACCGGCTGCGATCGATACTGTGAACGGCGGAGCCGCGGTCGGTGACCACCACATCCAGCAGAACCAGGTTCGCGTTGGCGTGAACTACGGTTTGCGGTGTCGCTCCCGGGTTGGAATTTTGCGCAGGCGCCGTGGCCGTGGGCGCCACCGCAGCCGGAGCCGTCTGTGGAGGCGCGGCCTGCCCCGCGGCAAAAGAAGCCGCGACGAAGAGAGAACAAATTGCGGTAATTATGCTCAAGTAAATCGGTTGCATCGAAAAACTCCCCTTCAACTGCGCAGCCGGGCAGCGAACCTGCGGTTCTCAGATCATATCTATTGTGCATGCGGGTTTGTGCCGCGCGCGCGTCAGAAATGCTTCTTCAGCTTGAGAATCTGCGATTCGAAGCCGTACCAGAGCGCCGCGGCCGCCAGCGTGCTCACCACTAACCGCATGGCCACCACCGCGAGGTTGCCCGCTATTCCGTAGCCGTGATGGTCCATTGCCGCGTCGAAGGAACCGATGAAGATGAAGACGGAGATGTGCATCATATAAAGGCCGTAGCTGATGCGGCCGTAAAAGGCCAGTGGTCCGGAGCGCAGCACCGCGTTGAAGGGGTTACGCGCGCCGGTGGACGCGATGAGCACCAGCACCATTCCGGCAAAACCCACAGCCAGCGCGGAATCGAGATACGCCGTGCCGCCGGCGATGGTCGCCGCCGCCAGAAATCCCAGCACGAAGCCGCAAAGGCCCATCGCGAGCCACGCGCGCCGGCTGAGCGGCAAAGTGTGCAACGCGATGGCCAGAAGGCTGCCCCAGGCAATACCGTCCAGATGAATGAGCGTGTTGGTCGACGTCATCCAATGCAGATCGGCGTGGCGCAGCAGCGGCGAGGCGATGAGCGCGGCGGCCAGTGCGACGGCGAGCGTCCAGGGCCGGCGCAGCACGCGCACCAGCGGAGCCCACACAAAGTAGTACTGCTCCTCAATGGCCAGCGCCCAGGTGGGAGCGATGGCGGCCGGCAGCGTGAGATGAAACAGGTTCTGCACGCAAAAAATGTAAGCCAGCCACGGCGCGGTTTTGATCGCCTCACCTATGCTGGGACCGATGAACCACGGCGCGTTGAGATAAACCACGACCAGCAGCAGGAGATAGACGGGCCAGATCCTCAGCGCCCGGCGCGCATGAAAGTTGTGAAAGTAGCGCGGCTGGTCGCGCGTAGTGAGCAGGATGGATGTAATGAGGAAGCCGCTGAGAGTGAAAAACAAAATGACGCCGGCCCAGCCCCACAGCGAGGCGCCGTAGATCCACGTGCCCTGGAGGCGCGGATAGCAGTGATAGAGAACGACCGCGAGAATCGCCAGGCCGCGCAGCCCGTCAAGTTCGGGTAGGTATTTGGGAAGCCAGGTTGGGCGTTGGATGGGCAAGGAAATTAGTCCAGGACTATCCGGCCGCCAACTGCCGCGCGCGCTCTGTCGCCCGCATCACGGCCTTGATAAGCGTCACGCGCAGCCCGCCCTCTTCGAGCTCCAAAATGCCGTCGATGGTGCAACCTGCCGGCGTCGTCACGGCATCCTTGAGCAGCGCCGGATGGTAGCCGGTCTCAAGCACCATCTTCGCCGCGCCGTAAGCGGTTTGCGCTGCCAGTTGCGTGGCGATGTCGCGCGGCAGGCCAACTTTCACGCCCGCTTCGGCCAGCGCTTCAATAATGATGTAGAGATACGCCGGTCCCGAGCCGGACAGCCCGGTCACTGCGTCCATATGCTTTTCATCTACCAGAACAGTCCGGCCCACGGTCGCGAACAGTCGCTCGGCCAGGGCCATCTGATCGTCTTTCACAAAGCGTCCGCGGCACAAGGCAGCCGCCCCAGCGCCCAGCGCAGAAGGCGTGTTGGGCATGGCGCGCACCACGGCAATCTCCATGCCTGCAGCCTCTTCAATGGCGCGCGTCTTGACCGACGCGGCAAACGACACCAGCAGCTTGGCCGGCGTGAGCGCGGGCTTGATCTCCGCCATCAGGTCCGGAACCTGGAAGGGTTTAACGCCGATCAGGATCAGGTCGGCCTGGCGCACGGCCTCGGCGTTGTTGGTGCTTACGTCAACACCCCACTGCGTGCTCAGCGCCAGCGCCCGCTCGGCGTGGCCGACGGTGGCGTGAATTTTGTCGGCGGTGAACAGATTCTCTTTCAGAAATGCCTGCAGCAGAATGCCGCCCATCTTGCCGGCGCCCAGCACTGCCACGCAGACCTTCGGCAATTGCGCCGGAGCCTCCGGCGCTTCCACGGCGATCTCAGCCATTTTTTCCCTTTTCCCCGAGACAAGTTCTCGTCATAGATTGTGGTGCAGATTCAAGAATACGCGCCCACCGGCCTCTTGGCGCGGGCTTCTTCGACCGGTTCCAGAGTTCACGTGCTCAACGCGCTTCAACGAAAGGTGGCGTTTTCCTTAAGAAAACGCCACTTGGCATCGCGATTCCTGGGTGCATCAACTCTGGAACCGTTGTGCGGTTGGCCGCAGGCAGAAAGGCGCCGGCCATTGCTGGACCAGCGCCTCTCTAAAAACCGTCGTTGCGCAGAGCCTAATGGCTCAGCAGCGCCTCGTTGCTCAGAAAGTCTTTCAGCGCCGCTTCCATCATGTCGTCGCGCTGCGCTGCGGGCCACGCGATATTCCAGAACAGGTAGGCGCCGGGCAGCGTGAGGTACTTCTGGCCGCCAACGATGGCTGCGATCGACGTAACTACCCAGGCATCGTTCTCGTTCACGAGGAACAGCGTGTCCGCGCTGTCGGCCTTGGGGCTGCGCAGATCCGCGACGTGCTGGCCGACGTGGAACAGCGCCATCACCATCGAGTGCCCCTGCAAGCGATCCGGGTTGAGAACGCAGTTGTACAGCACGCCGTCAGGAGAATCCTTAGCGCCCGGGCCATCGGGCGTAGCCTCGTTGCCCACTCCGTGGGCCACGCTCACGCCGTTCTGCTCCTTCGGCTTGGGAAATTGCGCAACAGCCCTCTGGGTCTGCTCGCCCGCCGGGCCTGCCGGGACGTGCGAAGCCAGCTTGATCGCCGC
>JARLFZ010000103.1 GCA_031296305.1 Occallatibacter sp.
TGCATGGCTCAGTGGTTGAGGTGAGGAAGGCCGGAAAGTTGACGGGGAGTCCCGACCTGATTCTGAAACTCGTCTCGCTCGATCTGGGAGGGCGCAGTTATCCGTTGTACTCCTACCAATTCAAGGTGGATGGCACCAGCAAGACGCCACCGACGGAGGAAAAGATCAAGACCGGGGCTGGGATCGGGACGGTGATCGGAGCCGTGTTGGGGGGAGCACACGATGCAAGCGTGAATGAAACGCCCTCAGTGGTGGGCACGCTGGCCGGCATGGGAACAGGAGCCGCAGTAGGAGCCGGCGTGGGCACGGTGGTTGCTGCAGCATCGCCGGGGCCCGTGATCGATCTCCCGGCCGAGTCGCAGATCGATTTCTATCTTGCCTCTCCGATTTCGGTGACGCCCGTGAGCAGGCGCGAGGCCGCGCGCCTTTCGGAAGGGCTCTACTCCGGCGGGCCTGTGCTTTACGTGCGCGGGGAGCAGCCGTGAGAGTAAGTCAGCAACTCGGCGAAGCGGGGTGAGGTGAGTGCTATCCCGCCCTTTCCGCGATAAAACCGCGGAAAGGATGGGCATTTCCTTTTCCCTGAGACTCAGTGCGGAACGCCCGATTCGTCGTTCCCTCGATCCCTGCTTTATTGCGGCTTCGAGGCCTGGAACCCCGCCATGATCTGCGTCATCAGGTCATTCACCGTGCCCGGCGAGCTGGGCAGGAAAATCGTCGCCGACTTGCCCATCACGCCCACTTCGCGCATGGTGTCGAAGTACTGGGTGAGGAGAACCATGGCCATCACATCCCGCGCGGTCGAACCTTCGACGGCGGATTTGAATTGCTCGACCGAGGCTTGCAGACCCTTGATAATCGCCTGCCGCTGACGGGCCACGCCATCGCCTTGCAAGGCCTTCGATTCCGCTTCGGCCTCGGCCTGCTTCACCTTGAGGATCTTGTCGGCTTCGCCGCGGGCCTGGGCCGCGATCTGCTCGCGCTGCGCGGCGTTGATGTCGTTCATGGCCGCCTTTACTTTGGCGTCGGGCACGATGTCGGTGACCAGGGCGCGAAGAATGTTGTAGCCGAAAGTGTCCATCACTTCGTCGAGATCCTTCTTGACCGCGACAGAGATCTGCTGCATCTGCTCGAAGGCCTCGTCGAGCGTAAGCGTGGGCACGTGGCCGAGGATGGAATTGAAAACGTAGCTCTCAATCTGGCGCTGCGGATCGCTCAGCTTGTAGTAGGCGTCAAAAACCTTCTCCTCGACGACCTGGTACTGCACCGAGACGGGAATGGTGACAAAGACATTGTCTTTGGTTTTGGTTTCGACATTGACTGCGGCCTGGCGCACCTGGAGATCGATGAAGCGCACGGTTTCGCACCAGGGCACCAGAAACTGCAGGCCGGGGCGCGCGATGCGGTTGTACTTGCCGAAGCGCTCCACAACGCCGGCGGTGTAGGTGCGCACCGTGTACATGGTTTTGATCACCGTCATGAGCACAAAGAGGCCTACGATGCCGGCAACGACGAGAGAAACGGTAAAAAGACCGGAGTTGTCCATGAAATGTCCTCATCTTTCAGCGCCGAGGCGGCAGATCGCAGCAGCCTCCGGGCGGCATTTTTTGGCGTCGCAGGAATCATACCGCAGAAAGGAGAAAGCGATGTTGACGGAACCAGCAAATAGGCGGAAACTCTCGCAGGCTACACTGGTAATCGATGACGCGGCGCAAGAAGAAGGCACGGCCAGCCGGGGAGCGGAAAGCCGCTTTGCTGCACCGGCTCGCCGAAACGCGAAACCCAGTGGCTTTGCGCAAGGCTCGCGGACCATTCGACGTCGTGGGCGACGTGCACGGCTGCCTGGACGAACTGCTTGCGCTAATGCAGGCTATGGGCTACCGCGTGGAGCGGGAGGGCAAGGAATTTGCGGTGACTCAGCCGCACGGACGGACGCTGGCATTTGTGGGGGACCTGGTGGACCGCGGGCCGGCTGCACCGGGAGTATTGCGGCTGGTCATGGGCATGTCGCGCGCGGGCACGGCGCTTTGCATTGCCGGCAATCGCGACGCCGAACTGGTGCGGGTGCTGCGGGGCGGCGCAGCCCAGGTGACGCGCGGCATGGCTCGGACCCTGGACCAACTGGCCGCAGAGCCGGAGAGCTTTCGCGCTGCGGTGCTGGATTTTCTGCATGAGCTGCCCAGCCACCTGGTGCTCGACGAAGGCCGTCTCGTGATTGCGCACGCGGGGCTGAAGGAAGCACTACAGGGCCGTTCCTCCGCACCAGCGCGCGCCTTTGCCCTGCACGGCGATTTGACGGGCAAGAAAGATGCAACGGGCTTGCCCGTCCGCAGGATCTGGGCGGCGGAGTATCGCGGCAAAGCGCTGGTGGTACATGGGCACACACCCTTGAGTGCGCCGATGTGGCTGAACAACACGATCAACATCGATACGGGATGCGCCTACGGCGGGCACCTGACGGCGCTGCGCTATCCAGAGCGGGTGACGCTCTCCATTCCGGCCAAGCGGATCTACTATCCGCCGCGGCGGCCGTTCCCGCCGAACCATACGCTTAAGGGCCGGTGAACCGTAAGGAGCGTGTCATCTCGGATTGCAAAATCGGGCCCCTGCGAACGCCCTATTGGCGGTCTTGGGGTGCGGCATTCTTGCCTTTGGGGCCGGTAGTGAAGTGACGCAGCACGAACTCCTGTGTCACGGTGCTCGCAGTTCGCTCAATCGTGCTGATCATGACATTCTCGCCAAAGAACGTCCAGGTGCGGTCGTTGCGCGGATAGTAGAGGGTTGAGAAACCGGCCGAGATCATGTCGCCGCCAATCGTCGAGAAGTTCGGTTCGGTTCGAAGATTGTCGCCCCTACAGACGAACGGGGCGGAGAGCGCATGGAACAAACGCGAGCGATTGGTGCCCGTGCCCTGATAGAAGTAGCGCGGATCCTGATGCAAAAGCGCAGGCAGAACCGCGCCGCCGAAGAAGATGTCGGTGAACCCGTCGGTGGCAACTGCGCCCACGCGCTTCCCGTAGCCTTCCGCGCCAAGCCTGTAGTCGGGGATTCTGACTCCCTGGTTGACGCCGGCAATGAAGAAGATTCCCGCGATCGTGATGGGGTCATATGACACCTTTAGCGCGAGTTGATACTTTGACTTCGCCGTCAGTGGTGGCGCGTTGCGATCGTATACGACATAGAAATTTGGGATCACGCCGAGCACGCGCTGCTGCTCCGCGATCTTCACCTGCTCGGTCGCGAGTTCCTCGGGCGAAGCGTAAACCGTGACCGACGTTTGCTCGCCTTGAAGCTGCATCATGATGTTCGGCACGATTTCAACCTGGCCGGGAGAAAGCTCGAGCGCCGGCGATACCCAGTCGACAAGTCCTTTAGCCTTGATGGTGATGCGATAGCCGGTTCCAGGCCTCAGATTCGTGAATTCGAAAAAGCCGTTGTCGTTGGCGGTCGCTTTACTCGTGCCGCCCGGATCGGGGCCCTCAAGTGTCACCACCGCGCCTGGGATCACCTCATCCTGCGCGTCGGTGACCGTTCCATTGATCGTGCCCAACCCCGCGGTGACAACTGACGCACTTTGCGGGGGCTTGGCGCCGGAGTTTCCGGGCTTCGCAGGGGAAGCCTGCTGGGCCGGGTCTGGCGCGGGAACGGCTGTTGTCGCGGCTACGAGAGCGGCCGGGCGAGGTTGGTCAGTATCCGGCTGCTGAGCTGCCAGGCCTGTGCAGGCGTTGAGGCCGGCAATCAGCGCAACGGCGGAAACCCCCAATGAGGAAAGGCAGCGGGAAAGTGTCTTAAGAGGGCGAGTTTTCAGAGGCATAGGAAAGACCTTTTGATGAGGACAATTAGGATTTTCTTGATCGTTCCGGCGATTTCGAGAGGCACAACTACGATTCGAGTTACGGGAAGAAGGTCTCTCAAAATGTGAGCGCTCCGCGAACAGACTCTACACGAGAGATCGGCAGTTCCCCTGATTAGACGCATTAGTCCGATTACAGGACACAAGGATTTGCCGGTTCCGAGTCAGAATCGCGCAGAGGAGTGGGGAATTCGTCAGACTTTCACTGGGTGTTTACTGGAAACCATTAACAACAAACGTCTTACGCCGCAAAGTCGATGAACCCGCGCTGGGGATCGGTGGATACCAGCTTGACGGTGACTCTGTCGCCAACATCCAGCCCCTTGCCGCCCTGAACGACCTTGCCGTCCACGTGCGGATCGAGGGTGCGGACAAAGGTGCCGTAGTTGTTCACGCCAGTCACGATGGCCGGATAGCTCTGGCCAATGTGCGGGTGGAGCACCACCGCGGCGATGCGCTTTTGCATGTCGCGCTCTACCTTGCGCGCGCCGTCTTCCATCAGCGTGCATCTCTGCGCGATGGCGTCGAGCTGATCGTCAGAGTAGGACGCCGGCTGCTTCGTGAGCCATGCCTTGAGCAGGCGTTGCGTGATCACATCGGGAAAGCGGCGATTGGGCGCGGTGGAGTGGGTGTAGTCCTGCACCGCGAGGCCGAAGTGGCCGGGCGAAGGCATGTTGGGCTTTACCAGAATGTACTCGCCGGGGCCCAAAAGCTTGATGACGGTGAGCGAGACGTCGGGAAAACGATCGGGATCCTTTTGCTTTTCTGCGAGCAGTACATCGTTGAGGGCTTTCGAGTCGGGCTCGGCGGGGAGCGTGTAGCCCTTGGCCTTGGCTAATTCGACGATGCGGTCCCAGCGCTTGGGCGTGCGCACAACGCGGCGGATGGAGGCCAGGCCCGCTTGCTCAAACGTGCGCGCGATGACGCCGTTGGCCGCGATCATGAACTCTTCAATGAGCGACGTGGCGCGATTCTTTTGGACGGGCGCAATGCCGACGATCTGATCGGTAACGAGTACGGGATGCGTTTCGATGGTTTCAAGATCGAGCGCGCCGTGCTGGAAGCGGTTGCCGCCCATTCGTTGCGCGGCGGTGTCCTGCAATTTGAGCTGCGCAGCGAGATCGGCATTGGCAGCCACTTTCGGCGGAGCCGCGGCTGTGCCTTCAAGCCACGCTCCTACGCTGGGATAAGCCAACTGCGCGCGATTGTGCACCAGGGCGCGATAGACCTTACCGTCGGTGGTGGTTCCATCGGCGTCTACTGAGAACTCGGTGACGATGGCGGCGCGGTCTTCATTCTCATTGAGCGAGGTGATGCCTTCGGAAAGAGCCGTGGGCAGCATCGGATAAATGGTGACGCCCGTGTACACCGATGTGGTTTCACTCTGCGCATGGGTGTCGAGCAATGTGCCTTTGTGCACGCGCGCGTCGACATCCGCCACGCCTACAAGCACGCGGATGCGGCCGTCGGGCAACTGCTCGGCCCACTCGATTTGATCGAGATCGCGCGAAGTGTCGTTGTCAATCGAGGACCAGAGCAGATTGCGCAGGTCGGTAAGGCCGTCGGCTGCGGTAAGGGCGGGCTGCGCCTGGATGGCGGCCAGTTCGGTGTCGGTTCCGGGAGGAAAATCGGGTTGAAAACCGTGCTCGATCATGGCGGCGTGCGCCGCGGCAACCAGATTGAAATGAAAAGGATGATTGGAATGCATCTGCGATCGTGCTCCTGGGCGCGAAATGCCAGCCTAACACGGCGGGGAGACGGAGCAGCAGGTTAGCGAGTCGGCGGTTCAGCGCCTTGCTCATTACTGTGTGGGGCATGGGGCGCCGTGAGCCGTTGAGACAGAATGAGCGCGACCGTGTAGAACGAATTCGTGGCAAGCCCAATGAGAGATGCGAAGATTAGCGCCGACTCAAGCCCACCTGCTTCCGGGTCGCCATTCCAGATGCTAGCCCAATCGCCGCCCCTTAGAACAAGAATGCCGCACCACAAGATCACGCACACTGGGCCAATCAAGCCTCCGAGTGCCGGAACGATCCACTTGGAATGACGGCCAACATTTTTCAACAAAAACAGAACGGGCAAATTAATGAGCCATACGGGCAGGGCGAAGATCATCGTGATCTTGAAAATAAACGACCAGGAGCCCGCTGATCCGAGCCAGCAGCAGAAGAGGGCAACTGCCAGAAGCAGTGAGCAGAATGACAAGAATATTCGTGAAATCGCTCTCATCCGGTCTTTCCTATTGCGGCTGCACGTTAACGGTGAAGTTTAGGGTCTGGGCGACGACCGCATTATTGACGTAGGCCGTTGCGGTGACTTGCAGCGTGGCCACGCCCAGCGGTGTGCCGATATCGGTGACGGTTGTCGATGGGCTGCTACAGCCGATGCCCGTGGCGGCGAGGCCGGCTAGCAGCAAGAGCAGAACGATGAGACGCCGCGGGACTTGGCCCAGGAAGAAGCGCGCGCGGCGTCCAAAGGGAAGCAGGAAGAAGAGCGCGCCGGCGAGCATGGCTCCTCCAGCAGCCTGCGGCCACAACGGACCGGGACAGGACGGCTTGCTGAGAGAGGCGTAGAGTGGGCCCCCGGTGACATAAGTTCGCACCACAAACGTGACGGTGGCAGTGGGCGTCACTTGCTGCGGGCTGACGGTGCAGGTCATGTCGTCCTGCGTGGGCACCGTGCAGATGACCTGCACCAGCCCGGTGTAGCCGCCCACACTGCCGATCACAAAAGACTCCGCACCCGCGCCGCCCTTGGTGATGTTGAGATTGGTGGGCGGATTGGAGGACGAGGAGGTAAGCGTAAATCCCTGGACGTTGATATGGAGCGGGCTGGATGTGGTGGTGGCGGCACTGTAGTTGCTGTCGCCCGCATAGCTGGCAACGACTGAATTCGAGGTGGTGGTGATGGGAACTGTGAAGACCGCGCTGGTAACGCCGCCCGTGGTGGAGAGCGCAACCGGATTGAGCGCCGTGCCATTGACAGTGAGAGTGACGGCGCCGGAGGGCGGAACGCTGCCCGCCGGCGGTCCGCTGGCAGCGATGCCCAGGGTTACCGTGAACGTGACGTTGGAGCCGAGTGCCGGAGAAGTGGTTGAAGGCGTAATGGTGAGGATGGTCGGGCTCAGCGCCGCGGTGACGGTCAATAGATATCCGGAATCTGGCCCGGGGTAGGTGGAGTCGCCGCTGTAATGTCCGCCGAGTTTGTAGGTTTGCGGGCCGGAGTAGTTGTAGAGACTCGACAACTGCAAGGGACCGATGTTCGCGCTGCTGCCTTTCGTGGCGCTGCCGCTGGAGGTGAGAGGGAAGTTGGGCGTGAGCACATCGTAGTTGGTGGTGTCGTAGAGGTTTGCGGTGCCGGTGGGAATGCCCGAGGCCGTAGGGTCGATCACCGTCGCCGTGAAAGTGACGAGCGCAGACGGATTGTAGATGTGGTTCGCCTGCACCGGCGAAACGGAAAGCGTGATGGTAGGAGTGGCGCCGGTGACGAGGGGTTTTGCCAACTCGGTCACCAGCTTCTCGACGTCGGGCACGCCCAAGCCGGTGGCAAGATCGTAGCCGGAACCGGCGGCGTAGCCGATAAGGCCGGAGACGTCGCAACCCGAGCTGCCCGGCACGCACGCGAGCTTCGCCGTTCCCTGCGCCACGTCATTGAAGGCGCGGCTGGCGGCGTAGAGGCTCGGCGCGAGGTTGCCTTGTACTCCGTTTTTCTGATTGATGAGCGCCGCGACGCCCGCAAAGAACGCCGTTGCCACTCCACTGCCGCCGCTGCGCATGAGCGTGCAGCCTGAAGCTGCGGCTGAGCCGCTCAAGCAAAAGGCCAATCCGAGATTTGTGGAGGAATCGAGGGCGGTGGGCAGGGCGAGATCGGGCAGAAGGCGATGGTTTGCCGCAGCACTTCCGGTTCCAAGCTCGGCCGGAATCGGCTGCCAGGTTTTCCTCGCATAAAGCGTGCTCCTGCCGCCGCCGCTGGCGTAAGCAGGATCGGCGGCATTCACGGGCGACCAGGCAGTGAGCGCCGAGCTGCCGCCTGCGACGCCGCTCGTGCCATAGGCGACCACGCCCACGGCGATGTTCCACGGTGTGGAGGCGAGGGCGTTCACTGCAAAACCAGTGCTGACCGGCACGATGCCGCCTGCCTTTGTGCAGGCCGCGGCACCGCCATCGCCCGCGGCGACGATGACCGTGATGCCTTCCGCTGCTGCCTGCTGGTAGAGCGCGGAATAGAACGCCTGGTGCGCAGGACTCAAAGCGGATTCGCAGGCTGAGTAGCCGACGGCGATCACGGTAGCGAGATCCTGGTCGATGACGGCGGCGAGCGAAAGGTCCACGCCGTCGGTGGCGGCAGTGGTAGCCGCGGGCGCAAGCAGAATCTGTGCGCCCGGCGCTGCGGCCCCCGCCCAGGAAGCGGCCACGGTGGCCTCGGCCTGGTCGTTTGCAAGACCCGGATCGGTGCCATTCAAGGAAATCTGCAGCGGCGACGCGGGCAACGCGAAGGCGGAGCGGAAGGCTGCAACATCGGCGCTGTTGACGTTGCTGCGCGAAACGATGGCGATGGTCTGGCCGGCGCCGCTTACGCCTTGCACGGCGAGAGGCCTGAGGTTGAGAAGCTCGGCAACAAGACGCGGCGTAAATGCAGCGGCGTCGACGGGAGAAGTGAGCGACGCAAGAGCGGTGGCCGAAATCGCGAGAGGTTGCGGCGCGGTGAGCGCGGGCGTGGAGAGAACGCCGTCAAGCGAGACCAGGCCCGCGATGACCGGCGACAAAGCGTCTGGTACCGTGATGTTCGCGGTGATCACAGCGCGCGTGTTGCCGAAAACAGACACCATGTCGACCTGCGCGCCGAACGCCTGCTCCACTTGCGCCACGGTTCCGGAAAACTCAATCCAGCCGGACCCTGCGGGCAGCGGCGCCACTCGGAAACTCTGGCTCTCAAGCCAGCTTGCAACGGCTGCAACGTCGGACGGATTGTTTGCATAGGACCGAGCAAACGCCTGCGGCGTGAGCCAGTGGTGATAGCTGGGTGAGGAAGGATTCTGCAGGCTGGCAAGCTCGGCGGCAAGCGCTTGCTGCTGGGCCGGCGCGGGCGCAAGCAAAAGCAACATGCGGCCGAACACCTGGTTAGCTGGCGCGGGGCCCAGGTCGATTGCGGCTGGGTCTCTGGAGGGTTTGCTGCGCGCGATGGCCACGCCGGCGCTGCTACGCCAATCGCCCAGGACGCGCGGCGCCGGCGCAGAGACGCCCGCAGCCGGAAAGCTTTGCGCCGCCATGGAACCGGAACCACCGAGGAGACTGACCAGCAGCACAGTTGCAAATGGCAAACCCAGGCTTCGTAGCTGCACGTTATTCCTCGTCGAACATAAACTCCGCGAGTCCTGCGTCACGCTCTGCGCTAAGGCTGAAGCGGTCGAACATTCATCATTCCGCAGGGAATGCCTTTGCCTACTCCACTTTTTGGGAGCGGTGCGTACACACGATGGCGCTTCGCCCTGATTGTATAGCGATATCAAGCGCACAGAGACCAGATTCTTGCGGTGTGGTGCGGAGGAAATCCAAAGACTATTTTGCGACGACGGGGCGAAAAAGGCCTCGCGTCTTCTTGATACATATGCTGAGACGCGAGGCGCGGAGTTTTCGCCGGAATTCCGGGCCGTTACTGGATCCCGAGGTCGGAAAGCACTTTGGGCTTGGCTTCTTCCACGGCCAGCAGATTGTGGCAGGCCGAGCAATCCTGGGTGATGCTGGTGCCGTCTTTGGCCACGTGGTCGCCATCGTGACAGCGGAAGCAGCCGGGATACTCCTGGTGGCCGATGTGGTTGGGATGAGTTCCCCAGGTGACTTTCATGAACGGGAACACATTCTGGCTGTACAGAAGGTACAGTTCCTGTCCGGCATCCTTTACAAGCGCCGCTTTTTCGGCGAGGACTTCCGGATGCTGGCTGCGGTAGAAGGCCTCAAGCTGCTGAGGAATCTGGACCCGCGCCTCTTCCTGGCTGGTGTAGGGGCCATTCAGTAATTCCAGGCCCTCTTTGTGGATGAAGGGCAGCGAGGGACTGATGGCGCCGTCGGCCATGGCGCGATTGATGGCTTCACCCGCGGTAACAAAGGTGTGCGCTGCGCGGTTGTGGCAGTCGATGCAATCCATCACGCGCCGCTCGCCCTGGGGCTCGGCGCCGTTGAGGGCCGTGACGGCATAGGTATTCATGGTGCCGTCGGGATTAGTGCGCTGCACCCATGGGATAGAAGTGCGCGTGGGATCGGTGGCAATGTATTCGATGTGGCCCAGGTGCACGCCGTGAATGCCAGTGCGATGCGAGAAGGAATCTTCACCGCCGAGGTGCAGAATAAGCACCGTCTGCGACTCGGTGTTCTGTTCGTCGTCAGCGAATGACGACTTGACGAGCAATTTGTCGCCGTCGAAGCGCGTGGGCGTGTGGCAGGCCTCGCAGGTGTAGCGCGCAGGACGCAGACTGGTGACCGGCGATGGAATCGGCGTGGGATAGTCGGGAATGATTTTGGGCGCGAGAGGCGCGAGAGGATGAAGCGAAACTTCAAGGAGCTGCTTGGTGCCGTTGATCTTGGCGTTGACGTACGCTTGCGCGCCGGTGCCGATGTGGCACTCGACGCAAGGCACATGGGAGTGCGCGGAGATCTGATAGGCCGTGTATTCGGGCGCCATCACGTGGCAGGAGGCGCCACAAAATTTTGGGGAATCCATGTACTCCGCACCGTGATAGCTGGCCGTGGCGACCACCAGAAAATTGACGATAGTGGCCACCAGCACGATGTCGATGCCGTGGCGGAAGATGCGATCGTTGAGATCGATCTTTGGAAATGTGGCGGGAATCTCGCCGGCTTTTCTGAGTTTCCTGCGGCGCAGGAAAATGCCGACGGGTATCAGCGCCAGGCCGAAAAGAAAGAGCGCGGGAAGAAGGAAGAAAAAGATGATGCCCAGATAGGGATTGTCGCTGAGATGGCCTGAGAGTTCGGCCAACCAGTAGCTGATCATGGTGACGCCAGAGGCGGTGGTGATGGCGCCGCCGGCCAGGCTGATCGGGTTGTTGCCGAAAAACAGCGCGGGACGAAGCCATTCTTCGCGGAATTTTCCCAAAACAGGCACGTTGGTTCAGCCTCCATGCTGCGGCGGGCTCGCCATGGGATGGCGAGCCCGCCGTCAATTTACTGCGCCGATCTTAATCGAGCGCGACAACAATACAACCGGTGGTGCGGATCTATTTCAGGCTTTTGAAGTACGTCGCCACGGCGGTCACCTGCGGGTCGGTCAATCCCGCAACGGGCTTCATCTTGCCTTTGCCGTTCTTCACGGTGGCCTCGATCTGAGCCACGGTGAGTGCCTTGATCGATGGATCGGAAACGGGCTTGATGCCCATGGCCTTGGCCATGCCTGCGCTGGGTGTGCCGGTGGGTCCGTGGCACATGGCGCACTTGGCTTTGTAGGTCGCTGCGCCGTCCTGGGCGAAGCACATGGCGCCAGCCAGCGATACGGCTGCGGCCAGCACGATTTGGGAACGAAGCAATTTAGTCATGCGATAACTCCTTGATATTTGCCGGCCCGCACACGCGAACTGCGCTTGCCGCGTGGTTGTTGTGGAATTTTCAGGCCCGTGTTACTGCCTCTTAGTGCTGCACCGGCAATGGTAACAGGGACCCACGGACGCAGACCGGCGCGATCGAGGGTTTGGGTCCGACGATCGCGCCGGCTGCTTCCTGCACTTGCTCTTTCTGTTGCTTTACTTCAGAACCCCGCGTTCTTACTTGGCGAAGGTCCTGAAGTAATCCACTGACGCCTTGATCTCGGCATCGGAAAGCTTGCCTTTGAAGGCAGGCATCTTCCCCTTGCCGTTCGTGGTGTCTGTAATCATCTGCGCTTCGCTCAGGGACTTGACCGAAGGATCGCTGGCGGGTTTGACGCCCATGGCTTTGGCGATTCCCGGATTCGGCACGCCCTGCGCGCCGTGGCAGCTTTGGCACTTGGCCTTGTAAACCGCTTCGCCGGATTGCGCGAAGCTCGCGGCGCCGGACAACAGAATGACCGCCGCCAACGCTGACGATATGCGAATGGTCTTACTCATGGTAGAACTCCCGTGGTTCGTGACTCGTGGT
>JARLFZ010000104.1 GCA_031296305.1 Occallatibacter sp.
CCCCGATACCGCCAGCGAAGGAGGGATCGTTGGGCGCGTTCATCAGGCCGCTATCCGCAATCTGCTGCGGGATGATGTCGCTGAAGACGCCGAATCCGGCATGGACAGCCGTGCGCGCACGAAGCTGATACGCGATCGATATGCGCGGCTGCGGGACAAACAGCGGTGTGGCGGGAAATAGATTGTGAACGTTGCCGAGGATGACCTTATTCAGCGGCTGATTGGTTTGGTGCGTTGCATCCAGGAAGGAGCCGGCCATGCGGGAAAAGCGCGCCTGCGGGCTTGTGACGTTGGTATTCCAGGTCACGCGCATGCCGTAGGCGATGGTCGCCTTCGAAGAAGGCTTCCAGGTATCCATCCCGTAGTATTCGAGGTTGCCAACCGACACCCTTTCCTTCCGTGAGACCGGGAAGTTCTGCTGGGCGGTAAATGCGGCTCCATACGTGAATTCCGCCAGGTCGTTGTAGGCGACCGTCGGCACAGTGCCCTCTCCGAGGTCGTAATCGCTGGTGTCGACGCGGCGCGTATTGACGCCGAAATGCAACGTGTGCCGTCCGCGCGTCCACGTCAGGTTGTCATTGATCTGCCATTGCGTAACCTTGCGCCCCTGCGGAAAGGTATCGTTCAAGCCGCCAAGGGTCGTAAAGGGCACGCTGTCGCTACCCGAGGTAAGCATGATGGGAAAGGTTTGCAGCGCCTGGGAGAAGTTGTTCGGCTCAAAGATGCTCGAGTACCAGCTTGCGCCGGGGTTGAACTGGTTCACCAGCGCGGGGCTGAAGATGTGCGTGTAGCCCGCAACCAGCGTGCGCTGCGGCTGCGGCGAATAGGAGTTGAAGATGGAGTTGATGGGGTCTGTCCATTCCGCCTGCAGGCCCGTGTCCTGCTGAAAGCGGTACCAGACGGTGTTATTGGCGTCGATTGTGTGGTCGATCTTCAGTACGATCAGGTTCTCGCTGTCGCTGTTGTTGAGAGAGCGCTGCTGCTGGGATGCACAGCCGGTGCCGTTGACGAGAGTACCGGCTGGCGGAGTGGGCAACAGGGCGCCGGATGCATCCAGCGGGCAAGCTGTAATCGCCACTGGCGACCCGCCGGGAAGGGGCAGCAGCGAGAACATGTTTTTGTAGAAAGGAATCTCTGCGGGCTGCGCCGGAAGGTTGGTTCCGGTTACTGGATCATTTCCGCCCGTGGCAAGTTGTCCCAGCACATATTGCTGATAGGCGGGTGTGGGCAAGGTCGTAGATGTGACGATTGGCAAAGCGATGCGCACGCCCTCATAGTGTGCGAAGAAGAAGAGCTTGTCTTTGCGGATCGGTCCTCCCACGCTGACACCGAATTCATTCACGACGGAACGCGGCTTTTTCGCGATGTTGCCCGGCGTGTCATTGGCATGGAGAAAATAATCCTCCGCGTTGAACAGCGATCCGTTCCAGACCTCGTACAGATCGCCGTGAAACTGGTTAGTTCCCGACTTGGTGAAGTAGTTCACCTGCGCCACGGCGTAGCGGCCCTGATCCACGGAAAATGAGTTGGTGTTCACCGTCGACTGATCGACGGCGTCGAGCCCGATAACGTTATTGGTCGCGAGGCCGATGTTCAGGCCCAGCCAGGGATCGTTCGAGTCGTAGCCATCGAGGATGTAGCCGTTCGACGTCGCAGGCAGGCCGTTGAACTCTACATTGCCGTAGCCGCCGGGGGCCCTGGCATCGCTCGAGGAGCCAGCCGTATTCATCAATGCGCCCTGCGCGAATTGCGTAACATAGGTAAGATCCTGCCCTGGATTGGGTAGGTTTTCGATGGTCTTCGCTTCAAGGGTGGTGGTCGTGTTCGAATTATCGAGGGTCAGCAGACCCTGCTGCGCGGTCACCTCCACGGTTTGCGATGTGGAATTCACCTGCAGCGTGAAATTCAGCGCCACGTTGCGTCCCACGCCCACCGGCGTCGGCTCTGACACCGCGTCGGCAAAGCCCGCAAGCCGCACCACGATCCGATAAGTCCCGGGATTCACCTGGGAAAAGAGATAATGCCCGCCGGCGTCGGTCGGCCCGGCGCGCGTGGCTTTGGTGTCGACTTCCGTCGCCGTCACCGAGGCGTTGGCGATGACCGCGCCGCTCGCATCCGTCACCGTCCCCGAGATCGCGCTGGATGTGCCGCTCTGCGCGCCAAGTCCACGCAAGTTAACCATAATTAACAGCAGAAAAAGGACGAAAGAATACCGATTTGCCTTGCTCTGCTGCATCACGGCCTCCAGAGAAATTGGGGAAAATGAAGAAGAATCAGCGGCCCAGCGCCGTCTCGACTAGCAGCCACACGTTGAGGCCGGCGATCAGCACGGCCGTAGTCCAGGCCAGCGCCTGCAGCCAGCGGGCGTTGACGAATTCGCCCATACGCTTGCGGTCGCCGGTGAAGATGACCAGCGGCACCACGGCGAAACTCAGTTGGAAGGAGAGAATTACCTGGCTCAGGATGAGCAGCTTCTCGGTTCCCCGCTCGCCCATGAAGGCCACGACGATGATGGTGGGAATGATCGCGAGCGTACGGGTGATCATCCGGCGCAGCCACGGCGACACGCGGAGATGAATGAATCCCTCCATCACAACTTGACCCGCGAGAGTTCCCGTTATCGACGAGTTCTGACCGCTGGCGAGCAGCGCGATGGCGAAGAGGGTGCTGGCCGCGCCCGCGCCGAGCAGCGGGCTCAGCATTTTGAACGCGTCCTGGATGGCCGCGACCTCGAAGTGCCCGCTGCGATGAAATACCGCCGCGGCGACGATGAGAATGGCCGCATTCACAAACAATGCAATCATCAGCGCCAGCGCCGAATCGATGTTGGCCATATGGATGGCCTCGCGCTTGCCTTCAGGCGTGCGCTTGTAGCGGCGGCTCTGCACGATCGATGAGTGCAGATAGAGATTGTGCGGCATCACCGTCGCGCCCAGGATGCCGATGCCGATGTAAAGCATGGCGGGGTTGGTCACGATTGACGGCGACGGAATCACGAGATCGTGAAAGGCCAGCCAGTACTCCGGCCGGGATAGAAACATCTGCACGCCAAAGAGACCGATGATCGTGCCAATGAGCGCAATCACCAGCGCTTCCACGTAACGGAATCCCCAGCGCTGCAGGAGGAGGATCAGCAGCACGTCGAAGCCGGTAATGAGCACGCCGTAGAAAAGTGGAATGTGGAAGAGCAGTTCGAGCGCGATGGCGGAGCCGATCACCTCGGCCAGATCGCAGGCAGCAATGGCGATCTCGGCCATCACCCACAGTGCAAAGCTCGGCATCGGCCCGTAGCTCTCGCGGCAAAGCTGGGCCAGGTCCCGCTCCGTGGCCACGCCGAGCTTGAGTGAAAGGCTCTGGAGCAGGATCGCCATCAGGTTCGACAGCATAATGACGAAGAGAAGGGTGTAACCGAACTGCGAGCCGCCGGCAATGTCGGTGGCCCAGTTGCCCGGATCCATGTAGCCCACGGAGATGAGGAAGCCGGGGCCGACAAAGCCCATCAGCCGCCGCCAAAAAATGGGCGAGCGGGAGATGCGCACGCTGGAATGCACTTCAGGCAGCGAGGGCTCGGTGTGCACGGTTCGAGTTACGACTTCAGTGGACATGCACCTGTGGCGTGGGGCCGGATCGGCCTCTCAACAACAGTATGCCATAGGATGTTAATCATAGTTAATCAAATATTTTATTTTTACTTACTATTAAACTTTATCTTCGTTTTATCTGCCCCTCTGGCCCTTTTGATTCCCTGAGGTCTGTTACCGGTTTTTCCGCTTTGAGCCAGACTGCTTCAGCGGCTGGCCGGCCGAGGATTGAATTTCCGTCAGGTAGCTCAATCAAAACGGTTTGGTCATAGTTCTGCCGAATGACTTTGAAGGTTTTTCCAGGGCCGATGCCGGCGGCGTGCAGGAATTCGAGCAGTTTGGAATCGCGCTCCTGCAGGCTGATGACGGCATAGCGTTTGCCTTCGGCGGCCTGCGATAGCTGGATCTCACCTTTGCGCTTGCGCTCGGCGGGACTCACAGGGAGCACTGCATTTCCATGAGGACAGGCGCCGCCCTCGCCGAGTTTCTCCTTCAGCTTGGCTTCGAATGCTGGGGACACCGCGTGCTCGAGACGCTCTGCCTCCTCGTGAATCTCGTGCCACTCCATGCCAAAGACCTCGCTGAGCATGCGCTCGATGAGGTGATGACGCAGGGCTGTGCGATAGGCGGTTTCGCGCCCGGCCGCGGTGAGCCGCACGATGCCGTCCGCGCCCACCTCCACGAAGCCATCGCGCTTTAGCCGCTTGAGCGCCATGGTCACGGCTGGGGCTGAGACCTCAAGCCAGTGTGCGAGCGTGGCGGGAATTACCTGGCGCCCCTCAGCCTCGGCCTCAAGGATGGCTTTGAGGTAGTTTTCCTTGGAAACGTGGATGGAGTCTTTCATGGCGGCTCTGCATTCACTCTACAGACATATCTCCAGGATTACTTCACGGTCACCTTGGGCTCGACGGAAAGGCCCGGACGCAACTGGTGGTTGGGGTCTTCGTTTTGGAGATCGGTGAAATCGATGCGCACCGGGAGCCGCTGCACAACCTTGACGTAGTTCCCGGTGGCGTTCTCCGGCGGGAACAGCGACAGCACCGAACCGGTGGCGCCGCCAATCTGCGTCACGCGGCCTTTGTACTTCCTGCCCGTCGCATCGACGTGAACTTCCACGGTCTGCCCGGTCTGCATATGCTTGAGCTGGGTCTCCTTGAAGTTGGCAGTCACCCAAATATCCTGAAGCGAAACCAGGGTGAGAAGGTTCTGCCCCGCGGAGACGTTCTGGTCGATCTCAACGCTTTTGCGCGTGATAATGCCGTCTGCCGGCGCCACGATTTTGCAGTAGCTCAGGTTGAGCTTGGCCTGATCGAGCTGGGCCTGCGCTTGCTGTACCTGCGCCTCAGCCTGTTTGGCGCGGGCACTCTGCGCTTTCACCTGTTGCGGACCGGTCTCGGCGTAGGTCTGCGTCGCCTGGGCCTGGCGCTCCTTATCGAGGGCCACGCTCACTGCGTCAGTGGCTGCCTGCTCGTTGGCGATGGCGTCGGCCAGCGCGGCTTTGGACGCGTCGGCCGCGGCCACAGCCGCGTCGAACTGCTGTTTGCTGATCACGTCTTTCTCGACCAACGGCCTGTAACGCTCCAGGTCGGCTTGCGCTTTGGTGTAGTTGGCACGGGCCTCGGCAACGCGAGCGTGCGCGGCATCCAACTGCTTTTCCGCCTGTGCCACGCTGGCCTGGGAGCCGCTTACGTCGGCTCTTGCAGAGCTCAGGTTACTGCCGGTGTTGATGGTGACAATCGGCACGTTCACATTGGCCGCCGCGGCATTGGCCTGGGCGCTGGCAAGCGCGGCTTCAGCATTCTCTACCGCAACTTTGTAATCGCTCGGGTCCAGCTCGGCGATCAGGTCGCCCGCCTTCACGAACTGGTTCTCTTCCACGTCCACCTTGAGCACCTGACCGTTGATGCGCGCGCTCACCTGGATCAAATGTCCGGTCACTTGCGCGTCGTCGGTGTCCTCGCTGTAGGTCGAGCGCCACCACACGACAAGAGCGATGATCACCACCACCACGACGGCGACGATGAGTATGCCCCTGCGACGGGACGGCGGCGCTTCAATTTCTGTCTCTGCGGCCGATTCTTTTGGTTCCGGTTTTGGGGTTGGGTCCGCCACTTCACTTCCCTCCTACGTATTTCCTGTAGTCCTGTCCGGCGCCCAGCGCACGCGCCAGGCTAAGCTTGGCCACGTTGTGCCGGTAAAGGCTGGCCACATATTGATTGTCGGCCTGGGCCACGGACTGTTGTGCCTGGCTCACGGCCAGGTTGTCGCTTACGCCGTTGGCGTAACGTTCCTGCGCTTCTTTGAGCGCTTCGTTAGCCAGGTCCATGCTCGACTGCGCCACCTGAACTTGTTTCTGGGCCGCGGCGATATCGAGCAGGGCGTCGCGCACGTCAGCATCAATCTGCGCCTGCTTGTCGCTCAGTTGCGCCCGCGCGGTATCAAGCTCGGCCTGCGCCAACTCGGCCTGGCCGCGCAGCGCAAACTCCGCAAAGACCGGAACGCTCAGGGTCGCCGTCGAATCGACTGTGCCATGCGAGTGGCCCAGTGTGGAGCCGATGTCGCCGTAGTCGGCGTCCGCCTCCACCGTGGGAAAACGCGCCGCCGTAGCCGCTTTGCGCTTTTCGGCCTCGGCCGCAGTCACTTCCACCAGCGCGGCCAGGTCTTTGCGATTCTCTTTGGCCTGCTTGATCAGCGCATCCGCGTCCAGCGCGTCGAAGGGCGCGTAGGGCGCATGGTCCGTCAAATTGAAACTCTGGTCAAGAGGTAAACCAATGGTGCGCTTGAGCGCCAGCTTATCCTTTTCGAGAGCGTTTTGGGCCGCGATCAACTGCTGCTCGAGGGATTGGTAATCCACGCGGGCGCGCAGTTCATCGAGCAACGGAGCGGTGCCGGCCTGGTGATTGGCCACGGCCTGATCGAGCGAGACTTTCGCGGTGGCTACCTGCGCCTCCACACTGCTCACTTCCGTCTGGTCGGCCAACACGAGAAGGTAGGCGTTGCCCACGGTGAGCACCACCAGGTCGCGCGCGTCATCTGCGGACAACTGCGCGGCGGCAAAGTTGTGGCGCGCCGCCAGGTAATTGCGCAGCGAATTGATGTTCACCACCGACCAGGTCATGTTAGCGCGCACATCCTGATAACTAAACGGCCCGATGATCTTGGGAAAGCCCGGGATGCGCAAGCCCTCGGCCGGCAGATCGGTCTGCAACTCCGCTTCCTTGGCGTTGAAATCTATCGAAGGCAGCAGGGTCTGCAACTGGCTCAGGCGCTGGGCCCGCGCGCCGGCGGTCTGCGTTCCGCTCAAAATGATGCCGAGGTTTGCCTGCAATCCGCGCGCGATGGCGTCATCGAGCGAAAGGTCGATAGTCTGCGCCGATGCCGTGCCCTTGGGAACGCTGCCCTGAAAGCTCGCGGCCGAAGGCGGCCCAGGAGCGGGCGAAGGCGGAATGGGCGCAGTTTGCGCGGCAAGGCCACTCGACGCCGAAACCGCAACACTCAGCAAAAGGCCGGCGGCCCAGGGACGGATTTTGCTTTGGATGGAATGCTTTGACAATTTGGACCTTGCTCGAGAACAGCCGTCGCCCACAAATGGCGTTTCCTTCAATAGATGCATCACAGTCGCGGCACGGTTCTTAAATCTAGTGTATCCAATTGGTGTTTGGGCTGGCTTGCGGTCCGGAATGGGAGCCGTTCCGGGTTGGGTTTGCCGGGGCTTATCGGTTTCCCACCCTTTTTGCGAAAAGCGCAAAAAGGTGGGGCACAGGAGCATTATTGAGTGGCTGGATCAATACGTGCCTGGCTGACGGTAGGGCGAGCCGGCTGCGTAACGCCACTCGTCGCCGCGCGGATCCTTCTCAATGTGCGGCGCGATCTCCCAGATCATCGTGTTGCGTTCTTTCAGGTCGTATGCGGACCAGGTGGGCAAACCGGGATGGTTGGGATTGCCGGTTGCAGCGTAATGAATGAGCATGGCCGACATGGTGTCGGCCAGTGGTTGCGCTGCTGCCAGTTCTTCCGGCGTCGTCCCGATCTGGCCGGGGGCGGCCGAGAGATTATCAAACATGAACGGAATGTCGATGGTGTGCATGGCGCGTGCGCCAGGAGCGTCGCGGTGCCAGTTCATCTGATACACCCACGTGTGCGGCTGGCTCTTGGGATTGCTCGCGCGGCGCTCGGCTTCCATCACCTGCCCCGGCCATGCGCGAAAAGCTGTTGCCGCGGCAATCACAATGTCATTGGGCGATTTGTCGGGATAGATGGTGCGGTACTTTGCGATGACTTCTTCGGCAGAATACGGTCCGAGGTAAATGGCGACTGCGCCCCGCAGCACGGCCGGCGCATCGTCCCAGGTGAGCGTTCCGCGTACGGGCACAGCGGTTTCGTCATGCACATTGCCGAGGATCATCGGCACGTCTGCCGATAGCGGCGGCGCATCGGGCGTGAACGGATCGCGCGAAAGCACAACATTATCGACGACCGGCAGCCAGTCGGAGCTGGTGGCGATGGCCGCGGCCTGAATTCTTTGCCACGCCATGGTCTTCAGGTCGGCGAGATTGGCCCGCGTGACGCTGAGCTTCTGCAGCAGGAATTCGGTGCGCTGGGATGCGATCTCGATCGACGCACCTTTCACCTGCTGCCCGCTCATGGTCATCACGCGGTCGAAGAGTCCGTGACCCGCGGGCATGGCCATCAGCGTGGCGCATTTTGCCCCGCCGCCTGATTGTCCAAAGATCAAAACCCTGGAAGGGTCACCGCCGAATTCGACAATGTTTTCACGCACCCATTTGAGGGCCAGCACCAGGTCCAACATGCCTACGTTGCCGGAATCGGGATACCGCTTCGGATCGATGGCGCCGAGATAGAGAAACCCGAATGCATTGAGACGATGATTGACCGTGACCACCACTACGTCGCCGCGCTTGCACAGGCGCTTACCATCGTAGAGCGGGCTGTTGACGGAGCCATTGTTGTAAGCGCCGCCGTGAAAATAGACCAGCACCGGGCGCTTGCGGTGATCGCGCAGGCCCGGCGTGAAGACGTTGAGATGCAGGCAATCTTCGCTCTCGACGCCGGACTCCGGCGCGATGCGCAAGACGGCTCCCGGCTGCGGCATGCCCGCGGGCCCGAGGCTGGGCGCCGTATTCGGTCGTAACACCGTGAGTTGCGGCGCGCGCGTCGTGAATGCGTCGCAGGATTTTTCGCCGGTCCATGGAGTGGGCGGCAGTGGGGCCTGGAAACGCACTGGTGCGGTATCAGCGCCGTAGGGAATGCTGCGGAAGACATTGATGCCATCTTCGACATTGCCGCTGATTTTGCCGTAGGCGGTGGTGGCGCCGACGAAAAACCCGCTGACACTCGCACCGACGCTGCCGGGGAATGCGAAAATGCTGCGCCGAAGCGCGACCGCAGCGGCGGCAGCTCCGGCGGAACGCAATACGGCGCGGCGATTCAAAGGGTTCATGGCAGTGCCTCCTGGCCCCCGGGGGACCGGTGCCAGTCCATCTTACTCCGCGATTTTATAGCTTTATGAGGCGATCATAAGACCAGGTATTCTGTATCTCGTTCCGGTCACTTCTTGAATAGCTCGCTATGTGATCCGAGACGAACGAGGTGCAACGTGTCCTTGTCGGGTTTGCGATAAATCAGAACCAAATCAGGCCGCAGGTGACAATCCCGGTGGTCCTTCCACTCGCCCCCAAGAGGATGGTCCCGATGCCGCTCTTCGAGCCGCTCGTCGTTGGCAAGCGTCTGGATAAGCGTTTCAAAATTCTCAAACAGAAAATTGCGATGCGGGCCTTTCCTTTCGCGTTTGAAATCCCGTTTGAAAGCGGCAGTCTGCTTAAGCTTTCTCATTGAACGCCGCTCGCAGATCGTCGAACGTCACGTCCTCCACCCGCCCTGCTCGAGAATCCTCCATCGCCGCCACGCTTTCGCGGTTGGGGACGCGTATTTCGAACGGCAGGGCCTTCTCCGTCGCGACGCGGATCAACAGAAGCCGCACGGCGTCGGAAACGGTCAGCCCCATTGCGGCAAGTGCTTTTTGAGCCTTGGCCTTTACTTTTGCGTCCACGCGAATATGCACCAGGCTGGCAGCCATGAACCCTCCACTTTCACGAGTATACAACGTATACTCGTGAAAGTGGACATAGAGATTTTTCCCTGCGGTTTTTGCCGGCATTTCACACTCTTTGCGGGTCTCTTCCTGTATTGGTTCCCATAGGACCATTCTCTGGACGAAGATCGGTTCCCTCCTTTTCACTTCCTTGTGGAGCGCTGTAGACTTCCAACACGGCTCTTGAGACGAACGTATGGCCAGAAGTACAAAGAAAACCAAGCTTTTTAACGGCCGGGACTACTCCTGGATGCAGTTCAATCGTCGTGTGCTCGAAGAGGCTGAAGATCTGACGAATCCGCTGCTGGAGCGCGTCAAATTCCTGGCCATCACCGGCTCCAACCTCGACGAGTACGTTGAAATCCGACAGGCCGGGCTGCTGCAACGCATTGAGGACGGCTACCGCGAACCCGGCTACGACGGCCTGCGTCCAGACGAGTCCCTCTCCATCCTCACCGCCGAAATTCACAGCTTTGTGGCTGCGCAATACCATTGTTGGAACAAGCAACTGGCGCCGGAGCTGCGCAAGCAAGGCATCCGGCTGCTCACCTGGGACGAGTTGAACCAGGACGCCACCGAGTTCGCGCGCGGGTACTTTCAGCGCGAGGTCGATCCGCTGCTGACGCCTATTTCCATCGATCCCGCGCATCCGTTTCCGCGCGTGCTCAATAAGGCACTTTGCCTGGCTTTGCTGCTGCGCGCCAAGCGCCGCAGTTCAGGCCCGCAGGTGCTGGGCGTGGTCACAGTGCCGCGCGCCCTGCCGCGCTTTGTCCGGCTGCCCTCGAACCACGGGCACCACGACTACCTGCTGCTACAGGACCTGATCGAACAGCATCTCGGTGGCATGTATCGCGGCTACGAGGTGCTGGCCGCCGCGTCGTTTCGCGTGACGCGCAACTCCAACCTGTATTTCGAGGAGGAAGAAGCACGCTCGCTGCTGGAAACCATCCGCGTGGAGTTGCACAATCGCCGCAAGGGCGACGCCGTGCGCCTGGAGATCGAGAGCAACGCCGACCCCGAGATTGAGGAACGGCTTCGCGTGAACTTCGAACTGGACGAGGCTCAGGTTTTCCACGGCGAGGGTCTCTTGAATCTCTCGCGCCTCATGTTTCTCTACGGCGACATCCAGCGGCCCGACCTCAAGTTCCAGCCCTTCACGCCCAAACCGCTCCTGCTCAGCCGCAAGTCCACCGGCATCTTCGATGAATTGCGGCAGCGCGATATTCTGCTCCACCACCCTTACGACTCCTACGATCCGGTGGTCGAGTTCGTGCAGCAGGGCGCGCAGGATCCCGCCGTCGTAACCATGAAGCAGACGCTCTACCGTACCAGCCACGACTCGCCGATGTTCCAGACGCTGACCGAAGCCGGGGCGACCAAGGAAGCGACGGTGGTGGTGGAACTGATGGCTCGCTTCGACGAGGCTTCGAACATCCGCTGGTCGCGCAGCATGGAGGACGCCGGCGTGCAGGTCTTCCACGGCGTGGTGGGCCTGAAGACCCACTGCAAGCTGGCCATGCTGGTGCGCCACGATGAGGATGGCGTTACGCGCCGTTACTGCCATCTCGGCACCGGTAACTACAACCCCGACACCGCGCGCTTCTACACCGACCTGAGCCTGCTCACCAGCGATCCGCAGATTGCCGAGCGCGTGCATATGGTGTTCAACTACCTCACCGCGCACGCGGAACTCGACGATTACTCGCCGCTTCTGGTGGCTCCGCTCACGATGGCGGAGAGTTTTCTGCGTCTCATCCGCCGCGAGCAGGAACACGCGCAGGCCGGGCGCCCCGCGCACATTGTGGCGAAGATGAACGCCCTGCTTGAGCCCTCGATCATCCAGGCGCTCTACCAGGCCTCGCAGGCCGGAGTCGAGATCGACCTCATCATCCGCGGCCTTTGCATCCTGCGCCCCGGCGTGAAAGGCCTGTCGGAAAGCATTCGCGTGCGCTCCATCGTCGGCCGCTTCCTGGAGCACTCACGAATCTTTCATTTCGCCAACGGCGGCGATGCCGAAATCTATCTCGGCTCAGCGGACTGGATGCCGCGCAACCTGTTCGAGCGTTGCGAGGTGGTCTTTCCCGTACGCGACCCGGCGGCGTTGGCGCGCATTCACAACGAGATTCTGCCTGCATATTTGGCTGACTCGGTCAAAGCGCGTATCCAGCAGCCCGATGGCAACTT
>JARLFZ010000105.1 GCA_031296305.1 Occallatibacter sp.
ATGTCCTGCGCCATGCCGCCGGTGTAGCGCTTCCACGTGCGGAAGTTGCGAAAGATGCGGTTATAGGCAATCTTCGTGCCGTCGCCGTTGAACGAAGCCAGCCCGCCCTGGTCCATAGCCAGCGGCTCGGGCTGCCCGCCCTCAATCGAGACGCTATAGAGGCGCTTGGTCCACACGTTCGAAGAGTCGCGGCGCGTGAGAAACAGAATGCGCTTGCTGTCGGGCGTCCACGTCACCACCTCGTTATGAACGCCCATGCGGTCGTTGAGCGGCGCGGCGGCGCCCTGGAAGAAGGTGAGTTGCCGCGGCTGTCCGCCATCGGCGGGCATCACGTATACGTTGAAATTTCCGTCGTGCTGGCCGGTAAATGCAATCCACTTGCCGTCCGGCGAGAACTTGGGAAACAACTCCCGCCCCGCATCGGCGGTGATGCGATGCGCAGCTCCCCCGCTGGCCGACGCCAGCCAAAGGTCGCCCCCATAGACGAAAACCACCTTGCCGCCGTGCATGTCGGGGAAGCGCAGCAGACGCCCCTCCGGTGTCTCTTGAGCTGTCAAACACGCGCAGGCCAGCAGCGCCGCACAGAAGAAAATCCCTCTCATTAATCTCATCTGCCTTGCCTCTCCAATCATTCCTCAGCATCTTCACGCCGGCTTCCCGGCACTCGGGGATTATACTCACCCGGCCCGCCACCGTTGGCGACCTTTTGGGAAACATGCTGGGTAGCTGAAAAGGTACCACACGCGGAACCGTCTGCTCGGAAGTTAAATACAACCGTGTGGATTATTTGGTGGACAGGAGCACCGGGCGCTCATTGCGTGCAGATTGGCAATGCCAGGCTGGCATGGCCGCTGGACTCTCGTGCCCTGTTGCTATGCCGGGATCAGAGCAGGCTCCCGCCCCGCTCGCATTCTCAATTACTTCGCGACTTCCAGCTACCATAGCTACAACCACAACTTGATATCCGAAGTGCGCGTCCTTTTCTGATCTCAGTACTTCTCGGCGAACTCCGGGCGGCGAAGGCTATGCGTGCTGGTACTGCCGGGCGGTGAGTCATCCGCCCGGAAGTACCACTCACACTCACACTGTTTTTCCGTCGGCGCTATCGAGCACCGTATCCGCCGCGGCGCGGCTCCAGCCGATCCGCAGATCCTTCACGCCGTTGAGAGCGAAGTTGCCCCCCGCAGTGCGCGGCGCAGTGATGGCGAAGAAGTCGGCGCGGTCCACGTCCTCGAGATAGAACGCGGGGCGCGCGTCGGGCGCGACAGTTGCGAGCTCGACGTGGCTCATCTCCACGTTGCGCATATGGCGCAGGAAGAATCCCAGCGACGGCATCGCGCCAAACATGCTGGGCTCGGGATAGGAGTCCTCTTTCTCGGGCGGCTTGATCGCTGCCGCGTCGGCCGTGGCTCCGCCGAGGTTCTCAATGTAGATGTTCGAGAGCTTGACGTCCTCGATCGCGTAGCCAGGAATGCCGCTCAAGATGGACGTGACGCGCATGGGCGCGTTGTGGCAGACAAGATTGCTCACCAGGATTCGCTTGAATGTGCCGACCTTCGTCGTATCCTTGGGCCCGCGCAAGCGTGCGCCTAGCCGCATGAACAGCGGCGGCGAGATGATGTCGCGCATGGTGGTGTTGGTGATGGCGATGTCCTCGACGAGCGCGCCGTCGACGCTTTCAATCGCATAGCCCTGGCAGCCCTCGAAGACGCAGCCGGTGATGGTGATGTTGATAAAGCCGCCGTTCGACTCAGTGCCGCACTTGATGCGGCCGGTGCCGTATGCGTGCGCGCCCGCGGGAAACTTCTTCCACGTTCCATCGAGAACCGTCCCGAGCTGATAGCAACCCGTAACGAAGCAATTCGCAATCGTCACGTTGCGCGTCGCTCGCGCGTAGCCGAGCGCGTAGCTGGACTTGGGGCAGATGCCGTCGTCCCAGGGAGAGTTCACCGTGCAATTCGACACCCGCACATTCTGGCAGCAGTCAATGTCCATACCGTCGCGGTCGGTGTCGATGGTGAGGTTGTCGATGGTGAGGTTGTCGACGCCGGTGAGGAGCAGCGCGAAGTGGCCGCCCTTGAGGATGGAGAAATCGCGCAGCAGAACGTTGCGGCAGTTCTTGAGCGCGATGGCCTTGTTGCCCACGCCGGCCTGCTCGGCCTGATACATGGGGTAGTCGCCGCGAGCCATGCGCGCGGGATTTGGCGGAGCGGTGGGCGCGGGTACACCGGCAGGCCGCTCGGGACCGAAGCCGCGAAGCTGAGCGCCCGGCGGACGCCCGGGACCTGCGCCGAAGCTCAAACCCTTGCCATAGATCAGGCCCGGCCCGGTGATCGAGAAGTCGTGCATGTCTTCAGCCCAGAGGAGCGAGTTGTGCCAGTGATTGTGGCCGTAATCCTGATAGGCATCCCATGCGGTATTGGGCTCGGCCGCGTCGTAGGCGCCGCCGTTGTAGCCGGTGGTTTCGCCGGGCTTAGGCGATTCGGCGGCGAGTATAGTGGCGCCTGCGTCGAGATAGAGGTGCACGTAGCTCTGAAGATGGATGGAAAAGCAAAGATAAACGCCGGCAGGGAAGAGAACGGTGCCGCCGCCGGCAGTCGCGGCCGCTGCGATGGCGCGATTGACAGCGTCGGTGTCGAGAGTCTTGCCGTCCCCGATGGCGCCGTATTGGCGGACGTTGAAAAGGATAGCGGGCGCGGCGGCCGGCGTTTTATCTTTTGCGGCGGCTGCGGTGATGGAAGGCAAAGCGGCTCCGGCCATGCCAAGGCTGCCGACACGGAGAAGATCGCGGCGCACGGAATTGAACGGATTCATATGTTAGCTCCTGGCTATTAGCTCGTTTGTGAGGAACGGGATGGTTTGCGCATAGGAAATCGCAGTTTGTCGAGACAGGGCATTATCCGGCTTGGAGCGAGGGTGCAGCAAGGTGAGATCAATCGAGGTGAAAAACCTCTTCGAGTGGGAGCATGAGGTCGTCGGCGCCGTGGCCGTTGGCGGATTCGAAGAAAGGCGTCATTTCAGCCTGCCAGCGTGCGTTGATGGGGTGGCCTTTCATTGCGGCGTGGCACTTTTCAAAATCGTCGGCCTCGACGTAGCCAACGACTACACCGTCCGGCCGCAAAAAGAGTGAATAGTTGTGCCAGCCGCTTTCGCGGAGCGCCTTGAGCATCTCAGGCCAGACTTGGGCGTGACGGGCTTTGTACTCGTCCATCTTTTCAGGGCGGACTTTGAGTAGGAAACAAGCGCGCATCGTCTTCCTTTTCACATAAGAAACAATTTCAATTTCGCTGACCCACCATCCTAGCACCAGGAAGGAGAGAGGTTGCAAGAAAAAAATTCACCTGGGGAACTTTGGGCGGGTCGGGAGCCTGCGGGCGGGGTTTTGGGGCGTTAGTGTGCGACGAGGCTGGCGAGCAATGGCACGTAAGCCAGCAGGGAGACGCAGATTCCGGCGAGGGCGGCGAGAGCCAGGCTGTGCAGGAAGACGAAACGAAGGATAGAGCCCTCCTGTCCATAGGTTTGCGTGGCGGTGCTGGCGACCACGACGCTGGGCGCGGCGATCATCTTGCCCATAACCCCGCCCGCGGCGTTGGCGGAGGCCATGAGGAGGGGGGCGACCCCGATCTGGCGGGCGGTCATGGTTTGCAGGCTGCCGAAAAGAACGTTGGAAGAGGTGTCGGAGCCGGTCGAGGCGGTTCCCAGCCAGCCGATGAGCGTGCCGAAGAATGGATAGAGCGGGCCGGTGCGCGCAAACGCTAAGCCAAGCGTGGCGTCGAGACCGCAGTAGCGCGTGATGTAGCCGAGGGCCATCATGGCAGCGATGGTGACGAAAGTGAAACGGATTTTGTATACGGTGCGCACAAAGGCGCGGGCGAGTTGCGCAGGGCTGAGTCCCATGAGCAGGCCGGCGACGAGGGCAGCGAAGAGGATTCCAGTGCCGGTGGCGGAAAGCCAGTTGAGATTGAAGATGGCGGGCTCCGGAGTGGGCGCGGCAACTACAGGCGGAACGCGGAGCACAACATGGTGCAGGCCGGCGACGGCGATCTTGACGGTGGTCCTCGCATCCATCCAGTTGGATATGCGCGGCAGGCCCCAGGCAAAGACGACGACACTCAATACCAGCCAGGGCAGCCAGGCTTTGAAGATGGTAGCCGCGGTGTGACCGTGGGCCTGCTGCACCTGTCCAGTGACGTCTTCGCGGTTGACGTTGAGCGTGCGTTTGGGCTTCCAGAAACGGAGAAAGGCGACGAGAACGACGATGGTCGCGGCGGCGGCGACGATGGCCACGAGCCAAGGGCCGCTCCAGAAGGCCATGAAGAGCTGAGCGATGGCATAGGTGACGCCAGCGACGAGAATCGCCGGCCAGATTTCGATCATAGCGGCGAATCCAGCGTAGGCCCAGATCAGCCAGAAAGGGACGAGAAGATCGAAAGGCGTGAGAATAACAGCGGTGGTGCGCGTGAGCGCGAAGAGATCCAGGCCGGTGACGCCGTGCAGAGCGATGATGGGAATGCCTATGCCTCCGAAGGCCACTGGCGCGGTGTTGGCAAGCAATGAAAGTCCGGCCGCTTGCAGCGGACGAAAACCAAGACTGATAAGAATGGCGGAGCACACCGCGACCGGCGTGCCGAAACCGGATGAGCCCTCAAAAAACGCGCCGAGCGCAAAGGCGATGAGGAGAAGCTGCAGGCGGCTGTCGGCGGTAATGCCGGTGAGGCTCTGCTGGAGCGTGACGAAGCGGCCGGTTTGGACGGTGAGGTCGTAAAGAAAGATGACGGGAAGAATGATCCAGCAGATGGGGAAGAAGCCGTAGCCCGCGCCATACGCAGCGGCAGTGAGGGCGAGACGCACGGGCATGTGAAAGAAGAAGACGGCGGCGACGAGTGCGGTGACCAGACCGGCAATGGCGGCGACGTGAGCCTTGAGGCGAAGGACAGCCATTGCGCCGAGGAGCACCACGACAGGAAGAGCAGCGATGAGCGTGGAGAGTTCCCAGAAACCCGCAGGGTTATACCCCTGCGACCAGTGCGCGCCGGCTGAGTTGGTGGCAAAGAGATAGACCAGGCCGAGAAGCAGCGCCAGCAATGTTGCGGCTTCGAGGGTGAAGGAGGCGGCGCTGAAGGAGTGAGCGGCAGGAGCGGGGCTGGGCGAGGGTGGAGTCGTTGGCATAGAACCTTGTGCGGTGGTCAGCTATTTGGAGTTGTCGAAGAACTGCCGCCTGCGTCGTGGGGCCACCATTTTTCAGCAAAGAATGCGGCCATCTCATAAAGAGCAACCAGGCCGACAACCAGCATAGTCGCGACGATGATGTGCAAGACTCCTGCGGTGGGATGGGCCATATAGGTGTCGAAGCGGCGCCCCTGCTCAGAAAGAAAAGCATCGCGTCCCAGTGCGTGCCATTTTTCGTAATCTCGTTCGACGTATTGTCCCAGGAAGACTCCGAAAACAATCGCCAGAAGAAGCCTGATCACATACCTGCGATTCATGCCAGAAGGATATATCAGGCATGGCGAGCGTGATTCCATATGCACGGGCGTTTCTGCGATTTGTCGGGCAACGGCGGACCGTGCGCGGCGGCGATCCCCTCTGGCGTCGAAAAGTAATGGCGATGCACTCCGTCCCTCCACGGCGGCAGGAACTCAGACGCATCTAAAGAACGAGAGGCCAAAACCCTTCACCGCCCAGACGCTCCGCGGTCTCTCCATGCCGGACACACGTGATAAACAATTCTTGAACCCAACCCAAGGAGCACAATCCCCATGAGCACCATCGTTCTATTGTTTTTCTCGAATTGCTTCATGACCGTCGCCTGGTATGGACACTTGAAATACGGTCACGCGTGGCCGCTTTGGAAAGCCATCCTTGTCTCATGGGCGATTGCAGGGTTCGAATACTGCCTCGCGGTCCCGGCAAATCGCTTCGGCTATGGCGAGTTCTCGGGGTTTCAACTGAAGGTCATTCAAGAAGTGATTACACTCGTCGTCTTCATCGTCTTCGCGATTACGTTTCTGAAAGAAAAACTCGCGTGGAATTATGTCGTGGCGTTCGTCTTCCTCGGCGTGGCTGCGTTCTTCGCCTTCGCCTTCAAACAGGCCAGCTGATGGGACCAATCGCGGCCGCGGGGACGGTTCAAAAAGCGCCGGAGACTTATGCGGCCGCCATCGCCTCTGCCTTGCGGCGAATGGTGAGCACAGTAATGTCGTCTTCCTGGCCGAAGGCCTTGGCGGCATCGGCCAGATAAAACGCCGACTGGTTGCTGAGATAACGCACACGATCGAAGCCGAAAAGCTCGCCGGAAGGCTGTCGCGCCTCTACCACGCCGTCGGAAAGGAGCAAAATACGATCGCCGGGATGAAGATAGAAGCGCTCTTCTTCATAGGTCACCTGCGGAATCACGCCGAGCGGCAAAGCCCCGGGCAGGTTGATCTCCTGGCTGTTGAGATAAGGCGGGAGATGGCCGGCGTTGGCGATGACCATCTCGCCATTCGACGCAAGCCAGATGGCCTGACAGGTGGTAAAGCCTTCGGTTCCCGTAAGCACGCCGTTCAAGGAATCGAGGATTTTGGCAGGGCTGCGCTCGTGGGTGCGGCGCAGCGCGCCCATCAGGAGCGAAACGTTCATGGCAGCTTTCAGGCCTTTGCCTGCGACGTCGCCAATCACCACCAGCATCCCGTCCTGACCCGCGGATTCCAGGTGAAAGAAATCGCCGCCCACCTCGTTGGCCGGGCAGTAAACTGAATCGACTTCGAAGCCGGGGGTGGCGATCTTTTCTTGGGGAATCAGCAGTTCCTGCACACTGCGTGCCGCGGCCAGCTCGCTGGCGGCACGCTCTTTGTCGCGATAAACATGCCTGAATCGCAAATAAAGAATCAGGAGAATCACGAAGATTCCCGCGAAGTCGCCGACCGAAGACATGTGAATTGGTATGGGCCCGGCATCGATGGTGAGCGGCGAACGGTACACAGCTCCGGTTTCGTCGCTGATGACCGACGTGGTGATCGGCTCGATGACTCCGACGACGCTGAGGATGAGGGGGATGAGCCACAGGCCCGCTTCAAGGTTGCGCCGAACGGCAGCCGCGAAGAGCGTGATGAAGACGAAGACGCACCACCCCAGCATCCATACCGCGCAGAAAAGCATCACGCAGACGAGAAGGATGGCGAAAGCGAAGCCGCGCCCGATAAGAAGCAATGAGGGTCCGGCGGCCAGCAGTAGCGGCGCTGTGTAACGGAGCCAGCGCGTGTACCAGGGGCGCGGAAGGGAAAGAAAGACAACCAGAAACTCGAAGAAGAGATAAGCCGAGACCAGGATGAGCTCAAGGGCGAGAGCGGCGTACCACAGCGAGTCGAAATGTGCGGAACTGCCGGCCAGCTCGATGAAGCTCAAGGGAGCCTGCGCCAGCTCATGCAAGGCCAGCCATAAATATTCCGTGCGGTCTCTCTGCATCAAATAGAGCGCGAAAAGAAAAATAGCGAGGATGGCGAGCACTACGGAGTAGATGAGGCGTGGCAATCGCTCGAACAGGGAGCGATTCGACCAGAGGTTCAGCTCGCGTGCCAGGTCGCCGGGGTTGCCGAGGTAGAGAGTGTGATTGGCGAAGAACGTGGTGTACGCGCTGTAGCCGACTGAGGAGTAGTAAATGCGCACCACGAGCGTGAGCGAGGTTTCATTGGCCGGCACGTTCAAGTTATAGATGCGCGAAATAAGTTGATAATGCTGCGGCGCGTCGCCGTGCGGGCCTTCGGGCTGAATATGTAGTCCGTTCGCATAGACATCGGGACTGGGACCTGTGGAGCCGAGGCTAAGGGAGGCGTTGGTGGAGACAGGCAGCTCGATCAGCAGTGCGACAGGTCCGTGGTTGGGCGCGAGCTTGATGTGAAGACGGAACCAGGCGTAACGCTGCGCACCGGCATTTGGGCCGGGTTTCGCGGCTGCGCTCGATCCGCTCGACGCAGCAGGAGGAGCGGAACCCTCATCCTCCTCGTCAGGAACATCGTTGATGGAGGGCTGGGCATTGCGAATCGCCCAGTTGGAATCGTCGAAGTTGGATGAGGACGCGGCGGGATCGGAAGTGATTCCGACGCGCCAGTTGCTTTGGAGCTGAAGCGGGGAGCCGAGGCTGGTGGCATCGAAGATCGTCTGAGGAGCTGAGGGCGCGGGCGGAGTCGTTTTGGCGCGGCTGTGGACACGGACAGGCGCGGAGTTGGGAAGGATCGGCGACGGCGCCTGGGCGAGCAACGCTATTGCGCCGCAGACCGCAAACCACACAGCCAATAGGACTCTGAACCGCAAAATCCCTCCCGATCCTGTGTTTCTCACTTTACAGCCAACATGTTGGAAGCTCAAAGAAAACTCGGGAGTCGGTCGGTTTGAAACCGCTTTGAAAGGGCACGAGTTCACTCGTGCCGTAAAGACCGCAAAATGAACGGGGCTTTAGCCCCTGAGGGACGGTTTCTTTGAAATTGACCTACCACCGAAAACTCCAGAGGGTCGATTCTCAAGAAAAGGGCGTGGCGACTCTGCCAGAAATCCCACTTCCCATTGATGCCAAAAGAGCAGATACTTGCGTCTAAGAGATAGAGCGAAGCGGGGCGAGCCGCGGCCACCCACCGCGGCGGAGGAGAGGTCATGAGGGCAACGGATCGCATTGGTTTGAGGCTGGCGGTTCTGTCAGGATTGGCGCTGGCGTTGGCTGCGGGAGTCTGGGCGCAGTCGAGTGGCACGGCATCGAGCCCGGCCCCAGCCAGCACGCCTGCCGCGCAAGCTCCTTCAGACACGAATTCCGGCAGCGCAACCCAACCCACCTCGACTCGACCAAGCACGCCCTCCGCGCAGCCGGCCCCAGGGAGCCAGCCAGTGGGCGGAGATGCGCCGTTACCGCCGAAATCGGGGACCGCGTCGACCAGCGGAAGTTCCGCGCCGTGCCAGGCCGATACCGACAAGAAGAAAAAGGGCAAGGAAAACGACGCCGCTAAAGAGGATGATCCAGAGCCCGGGACCACCCCTGTAGCCGATCCCTGCAATGTGAAGGTCGATCCCGACAGGGTGGTCGATCCCGGCAGCGAGATGCAGAAAGTGAAGCCGGGCAGCATTGCGGACGTAAGCGCAGTGGGCAATCGCGAGATCGGCAAACGCGGCCTCGGCAACTGGTACTCCACCGATGGCGAGATCAAGATGGGCAAGCAGTACGCCGACGAGATCGAGAAGAGCACCCGCTTTATCACCGACCCGGTGATTGTGGAATACGTGAACCGCGTCGGCCAAAATATCGTCAAGAACTCCGACTGCAAAGTGCCGTTCACGATCAAGGTGATCGATTCCGACGAAATCAACGCCATGGCGCTGCCGGGCGGGTTTTTCTATGTGAACTCGGGCCTGATTCTGGCCGCGGACGAGGAAGCGGAGCTGGCCGGAGTGATGGCGCATGAGACGGCGCACGTGTGCGCACACCATGCGGCGCGCGAAATGACGCGGATGAACATGGCGCAAATCGGCATGATCCCGCTGATGATCATGCTGCCGTATGACTGGACAGGGTACGGCATCTACGAGGCGACGCAGTTGGCGATTCCCATCACGTTCCTGCAGTTCTCGCGCGACTTTGAGGCGCAGGCCGACTACCTCGGCATCCAGTATATGTACCGCGCCGGTTACGATCCGCAGGGGTTCATCTCCATGTTTGAGAAGATCCAGGCGCTCGAAAAGCGCAAGCCGGGACTGGTGGCCAAGGCGTTTAGCGACCACCCCCAGACGCCGGATCGCATCCTTCACTCGCAGGAGGAGATTGCGCGCATCCTGCCGGCAAAGCAGGACTACCTGGTGACGACCTCGGAGTTTGAGGACGTGAAGGCGCGGCTGGCGCGCATTGAGAACAAGCGCCGGCTAACCGACACCAAAGGCGTGACCAGACCGTCGCTGCGCAGGGCCAGCACGGATGGATCGGGGTCAGGTTCGGGCTCCGGTTCTGGTTCCGGCTCGAGCACCCAGGCCAGCGACGGTTCGGGCAACGGCAATGACGGCCCGCCAACGCTGCACCGCCGCGACGACCAGAACTGAAATGACGTAGCGCCGGTCTCCTGGCCGGCCGTAGTGGGGTCTCCCGACCCCCGCCGCGAAGACTGCAATTGAAAGAAGACTGCAATTGAAAATGGATTGGTGCCCCATCCATTCCGCGTCTTGTGCGGAATGGGTGGGAAGCCGCCGCCAACTCCGCCATCTCCGCTAACCCCGCTGGCTCCGCTATACTGAATGCCATCGAAACAAAGTTCTAGTGCTGTGGCGACTGGCCGCTCTAGCTCCGCTAACCCCGCTAACTCCGCTAGCCCCGATGCTTGCCATGAAGAAGATTCTGATTGTCACGGCGGTTTTTGTCTTCATCCTGCTGCTGGCGAAGATTGCCAACCAAATTCCGCCGCCCGCCCCCGCCGGCTACGACTTCTGGCTCTACGCCCAGCAGGTGGTCGAGTGCTCTCCCACTGACATCACGCTGATCGATAAGCATCAGACCGAAATCCACCTGCAGAAGGACGAGAACAGTTGGCCGCCGTGCGCAAGCTTTCACAAGGACGACATGCTGGACTTCTATCTTTCGCGTGGCGAAAAGACCCATTATCTGCGCGACGAGCCGACAGCCTGGTGGCGGAAGGCGATGTGATAAAGGCAGGGACTAAGGGACTCGGGACTAAGGGACTAGAAAGCCGGGCACCGCACATCAGGCAGAATGTAGCGCCGGTCTCCTGACCGGCTGTAGCGGGGATCTCCCGACCCCCGCTGGTTCAAGCCCCCGCTCCCTCACTGCCCGTCCCGAGGCACCATCTGCACTAAGGGCGCAAGACCTTGGGGTGGGTGTCGTCTGATCGCACAATCGGATGCGTTTTCCACAGAATATTCACAGTTGGGCCTCCGGCCGAAAGCCTATGACTTTCCTATAACTTCCGGAAATTCCTTGAATATCCCGATGAAGTCGTGTCCAATACAGAATTACCGGTAGGTTTGCCGGGAATTCGCCCTTCTTCAAGAGACCATTTCCGGGAGACAATTATGCGCAACGCCGCAGCCCGCTCCAACCTGCTGGTTCCCGAAGTTCGCGAGGTGATGGACATCCGCCAAGCCTCGAATTACCTCGGCATCTCGCCTGACACTCTTTACAAGTACGCCTCTGAGGGTTTTGTTCCCGCGTTCAAGCTGGGCAATCGCTGGCGCTTCAAGCGCTCCCGCCTCGATGAGTGGATGGACCGCCAAAGCGAACTGCATGCGGCCGGCGAGATCGATGCAGGCAAGAAGAAGCCGGTGCAAAGAGAAGCAGCCGGTAGCCTGTAGTTTTCGGCCTTGCTTGCTGCAATCATTTAATGAACGCAATGATCCACGATTCTGGCAATTGGATTCATAGTCACGAAGACTGTGTGCTCCTTGTCTTCGGACTGGGCATGATCATCGCAACACTGTGGGAAATTAACTCCGGAAGGTCGACTCTGGGCCACGTAACTGTGAAGCGAGCAAATCATCCCATCCTGTATTGGTTCGGAGTCGCAAGTTCGGCAGCGTTGGGAGTCGGTACCATCATCTTGGTCATCTCCCGCTGGTTTCACAACATATTCAGGATTTGATTTCATCAAAACCGGCACGTTCCGCCAAGTAGCTCTGCGCTGTCCCTCATTCTTGATCACTGACCCCTGTGATAAAACTAAGCGGGTGGACCACTTCCGCCGCA
>JARLFZ010000106.1 GCA_031296305.1 Occallatibacter sp.
AGGGAACCTGGAGCGTTGAGCACATCACTTCAAACCGCTGTTCTTTTCCCCGAGTGGAAGCAGGAAGTCAATCGCCGCGTAGCGGCCCACTTGAAGAGCAAGGCGACCTCGGCAGGCGAACCCGCCGGGCCCACTGAAATCCGGCACCCGCGTGGCAGCAGGGCTGCCCAGGCCGCCGCGCGGGTGGCCGCGCGTTACGCCAATGCCCCCAGCTACAGCGAAATGCTCACCCGTGAGGCGCGCGCCGCGGTGCAAGCCGCCAAGGAGGCCTCCAAAGCCGCACAGCAGGCCCACGCTGCCTTTCAGTACGTCCTCGACGGCCTTGAAGCAGCGACCTCTGCCGAGCCCGACTGGCAGCCCGAGCCCATCTCGGAGCGCCGCGCCGCGCCCGCAATGGTTTCGGCGCACAAGCTCCCGGAGCGGCCTCAGATCCACCGGGAAACGGCACTCGCTCCAAGCTGGGAGTTGGAAGCCGACGCGCAACTGGATGAGACCGCGTCCCAAGAAGCCCTGCCTCGCTATGATCGCCCGTCGATTACGGAAGCAAATCTGGATGAGTCCGGCGAAATCGCTCAGCCCATTTACGCCAACCTCATCGAATTTCCACGGGAGATGATTGCCACCCGCAGGGTGCGTCCGCGGCGCGCGGAAGGCCCCCTGGCCGAGACGGAATCAGCGCCCCAGTTGAGCATCTTCGAGGTCGATCCGGCCGCCATCTCCACCAATCCCGCGCCCGCCACTGCGGATCTCCCGGCACCGCCGGAGTGGATGCGTACCGATTGGTCGGACATGACCCTGCAGCCTCTGCCGCCATCGATGAACTCTGCGCCTCTGCCCTCATCGATGAACTTCGAGGCTTGGCCCGTGAATCTCGAAGCGCAGCCAGCCATGTCCTTTGCCGCGCAACTTCCAGCCCTGGACCTCGAAGCGCAGCCGCGCGAGCAGTTCGTCGACGAGCTGCTTGAGGAGCCCGAGCCCAGGCCCGCGCCCGGGATCGAGCCTGCCCCTATGAGCCGGCGCCTGCTGGCAACTTTCGTCGATTGCACGTTGATCGCCGGAGCGCTGGTGGCCGTTGCCACGCTGGCTGCATACAACACCAGCGAGCTGCCGGGCCTGCGCGCGGTGGAGTTTCCCGCCGCGGTCGCGCTTCTGGCCATCGGCGTCGCCTACTACACATGCTTCACGACTTTGGCCCGGGCCACGCCCGGCATGCGGTATGCAGGCATCGCGCTCAGCTCTTTCTCGGGCTACACCACCAGCCGCAGCCAACGCTGCGGGCGCCTGCTGGCACTGCTGCTGTCTGTCCTGCCGCTCGGCCTGGGCATGGTGTGGTCGCTGTTTGACGACGCCGGCCTCACCTGGCACGATCGCCTGTCAAAAACCTACCTGCGGAAGCGGTGAGAGAACAGAGAGCTGAGATCAAGGGGACCTTCCACCAGCGCTATTTGACGCGATAGCTATACAGCACCGCATCTCCCAGGTCCTGGTGAACACTCAGATCCTCCAGGCCTTTTTTCGCGCCTTCCGGCAGTGGCTTACCGGCCTCAAACACGATCGGTTGTCCGCTCCACACTCCCACCAGCGTTTCTGAAACGAAACGGTAGGCCGTGGTTGCCTTCGGCACCGAAACAAAGATCACATCGCCCGCGCGCCAGTCGATACTCGTGCCGCCGCGCGCCACCGGCAGCAGATCGTGCACCTGCAGATTGACGTGAAACTGCACGGCCGCGCCGTGGGTTACAACCCGATACTCCACTGTGCTTTGATCGCGGATGATCAGATCTGTCCGGTCCAATGCGTCGCAACCGTGTTGTTGCGGCGCGGTCTCTTCGCATTCCTGGCGCAGTATGTCAAAGGCCTCAATCGTGTACTGCGGCGGCCCCGTCAGGTTCCCCTTCGTCACGGCGGGCGCGAGCTTGGTTCCGGCAGTCACATCAATCGTCGGCGGCGGATTCAGCCAATGCGTCGTCGCTGTCGGCTCCAGGGTCGTAACCACCAACGAATAGCTACCCAGCTTTGGAGGCTGCGGCTTCGCGTCTGTCCCACTGGTGCCGCCGGCGCCCCCATTGGTGCTGGCGGGGGCCCCGTTCGGGGTCGCGGCGCCCTGCTGTCCCCAGAGAGCTTCCACGCCCGGCACAGCCCCGGAAATCGCGATGACCGGCGCCGCAGATAAGAATCCGCGGCCATTCTATCGTAATTAGAATACACTTGTGGCGTTCGGCCCTATGGCTAGATCCACGGTTTACCCGCAACCGTGCGAATGGGAGGCAATACAATGGCTTTGGAGATTGGGAATCTAGTTGGAGATTATGAGATTTTGAGCCTGCTGGGAGCAGGCGGCATGGGTCGCGTCTTCAAGGTGCGCAATGTCATCTCCAACCGCGAGGATGCGATAAAGATTCTGCTTCCCGACCTTGCGTCGGAGCCCGAGCTGGCGGCCCGGTTCATGGCGGAAATCCGCACTCTGGCCGCCCTCGATCATCCCAACATTGCGCAATTGCGCACGGCCTTCCAGTTCCAGAATCAGTTTGTAATGGTGATGGAGTTTGTCGAAGGCACAGGCCTGGACAAGCTGGCTGCGCAATCCCGCCTGCCCCTCGATCAGGTGATCGATTACTCGATGCAGGTGCTTTCAGCCCTCAGCTATGCTCACAGCCGCGGGGTTACCCATCGCGACATCAAACCGGCCAACCTGATGATCACGACACACGGCCTGGTGAAGTTGATGGACTTCGGCATTGCCAAGTCCACCAACGAAATGCAACTTACCAGGCCTGGCTCGACGATGGGTTCGGTCTACTACATGTCACCTGAACAGGTCCGTGGCGGCGCCATCGACGCGCGCTCCGATATCTACTCCTTCGGGGTAACGCTCTACGAGATGCTGACCGGCCGCAAGCCCTTCCTAGCCGACACCTCCTACAGTGTTCTGAATGCGCATTTGAACCAGAACCCCACTCCTCCGATGGAACTCGATCCCTCACTGCCCGCGGAGTTGAACAATATCGTGCTTCGCGCCATGGCCAAGCCACCCGAAGCGCGCTTCCAGACCGCGGCGGAGTTCCGCGACGCACTCAAGGCTGTTCGCGAACCGCAGATTGCCCAGGCCGTAGCCGCTCCCCAGGCAGCTCCGGTTCCAGGGTTTCAAGCTTTTCCAGGGTTCCAGCCCGTTCCGGGACAATCTCCCGCAATGGTTCAGGGCCGGCCGTTGGCCCAGCCAATCAGACCCGCCAAGAGTCATCGCAGCTTATGGATCGCAACCGGGGCATTGGCGGTGGTTCTGGCTGTCGTTGGGGCCTTCGCTCTGCTACCGCGCTTCTTCCCCACGCGCGCAAGCCAGAGCAATCAACCAAATGCCCCGTTGAGCACGACCGTGCAGCCTGCCAATTCGCCCGCTTCGAGCGCTGAACAACCCGCTGCGAGCGTCCCTTCGCAACCTGCCGCACCCACACCTGCACCGCAGGCAACCGGGGAAAAGCGGCCGCCCTATTCGAGCGCTCCCTCGGCGCGAACCACCGCCCCGCCGGGTAATCGCACTGCCATGCCGGGTGCCGCGCAACAAGCTCCTTCTTCACCGAATGTCGAAACCCATACTCCGCCGCCTCCGCAGCCAGCCGGACCTTCTGCGGCGGAGATTCGCAAGGTCCGTGATGAGTTGATGAATTTGCAATCGAGAGCCGATACTGCGAGCGCGAGCGTCGAGCAGCTCCGACGCCAGGAACAGGCATCGGGAATGGACCTTCGCGGCGATATTCTCACGGCAATGTCGCAGATGAAATCGAACATCCGCGAAGCGCAAAACGCTCTGGATCAAAAGGATCTTACAACCGCCGAGGAATACCTGGGACGCGCGGACCAGTATCTGAACACTCTTGAGACATTTCTGGGCAGATAGCTGCTGTCACCCGGATGTGGGGCCGCGTCCCAATAAGTTCAGGGCGCGTGCCCTCTGTTCCTCTCGCAAGATGCAGCTTGCAAGCTACCGGGTCCGGCCAAAGCCAACCCAGATAATCCTGCCCTTTACATAATCGACATTAGGTCACTGGTCGAGTCGTTAACTTGACAACGCCGGGTTTTGGTCTAATATTTCCGTGTCAACCAAGACACTCCATCTTCGGTTTCGAGCCCGCTGAATAAGGTATGTCCCACAGCGGAAATGTTGCGGTGAAATGTGGCTCGAAAGGAGCAGCCATGTCAGAAGACCCATCGGGGGTAACCCAAAACGCGGGCCTTTCGGAGAATGCGGCAGCGGCTATTGCCTACATCACCTTTATCCCAGCCCTGATCTTTCTCCTCGTGGACCCCTACAAGAACAATCCATACGTACGCTTTCACGCCTGGCAATCGATCGCGTTCACAGTTTCCGCCTTCGTGATCAACATCGCACTGAGCATCGTGCTGGCGATCGCATCGGCGTTCGTCCCGTTTCTGCACTTCACCGTGATGAGCCTCGTCAACCTGTTCTGGCTGATCGTGTTCATCGTGTGCCTCGTCAATGCCTGGAACGGCAAGCGCTTCAAACTGCCCATTATCGGCGCTTTCGCCGAGCAGGAGGCCAACAAGTAGGAAACCTGCAGCCACCGTCGAAGTGACGCCTTGCAAGGATGGCGGCGCTTCGTCGCGGCTGTCCGTTTCAACTGGGCCCCATCGGGCCGCGTCGTACCGCGCTCCGGATTCAGGGGAAACATCCAATCACCGGTCAAAGGACGAATTATGAACCTGAAAAAGCTGATTCCAATCCTGATCGTATTTGCGGCCTTTGCAGTCGGAAGTGCAGTGCGGCAGGCATCGGGCCAGAGCGCTCCTCAGCATAAGCCCCGGGTCGCGATTCTGGATTTCGACTATGGCACAGTGCAATCCAGCTCGGCAGCCATGTTCGGAAATGACATCGATGTTGGAAAGGGCATCTCCAACCTCCTTGTCACGGACCTTGTCAAGAGCGGTTCCTACTCCGTGATCGAACGCGCCGCACTGGATAAGGTGTTGGCCGAGCAGAACTTCTCTAACTCCAACCGTGCCGACCCCACATCGGCCGCCCGCATCGGCAAGATCCTCGGCGTCGATTACATCATCGTGGGCAGCATTACCGAGTTCGGCAACGAGACCAATAAGCAGAATGTGGGCGGCGGTGGAGGAAGCTGGCACGGTTTTGGCGTTGGCGGCATCGGCCACTCCAACTCCAAGGCCAATGTGGTCATTAACGCTCGTGTCATCAACATCGACACTGCGGAGATTCTCGCCGTGGCCGACGGCAAGGGCGAGTCCAGCCGCTCCGGGCTTTCGCTGCTTGGCGGCGGCGGCAACTGGAACGGGTTTGGCAACGGCAACGTCGATTTCGGCGCCAGCAACTTTCAGAACACCATCATCGGCGAGGCCACCAAGAAGGCCGTGGACCAGTTGACTGCCGAGCTAATCACCAGCGCTGCCACGCTGCCGGTCCACACCATGAAAGTGGACGCGCTGATTGCTTCAGTTGATAGTGGCCAGATTGTGCTGAACGCAGGCGGCAGGGCCGGTATCAAGGCCGGCGATCAGCTTTCGGTGGTTCGTGTCGGCAAGGAGATCAAAGATCCTGCCACGGGCCAGGTCATCCGCCGGCTCACCTCAACCATTGGAGTCATCCAGTGCACCGACGTTGACGATGTCTCCGCGGTTTGCAACGTCGTCTCCGGCGCGGGATTCCAGGTAGGCGATCACGCGGTAACGCCCGGCACGTCGCCTGGCGCCGGCAGTCCGGCCGCCGCAGCCCCGTCCTCGGGCCCAGCGCCGTCATCGCAACGAGCTGCGTATTCCGGCCCTCCGGCATCTGCCGCACCTGCCGGCTCTCCGCCATCTGCCGCGCCTGCCGGCACGGGCGCCAGCGGAGGCGACCAGCCCAACTTCACCGCCATCAAGGCCGAGTTTGTTCCCGGTGAAAAGACCATCTTCTTTGACGACTTCAGCGACATGGCGGGCGATGAGGCACCGCCCCACTGGAAGATTCGCGGCGCCACGCCCGAGCTGCGCGTCGCCGGAGACACCCGCGAACTGGTTCTTATTGGCAATAGATACGACATCTACCCCAACATCACCGGCCTGCCCAGCAACTTCACCATGGAGATGGACCTGTTCTGCGAAAAAGGCACGGTCGATAACATTAACGGCTGCGGGTCGATCAACTACTACTTTCACTCCAAATCCGGAAGAGAGGAATGGTTATTGAAGATATGGATCGGCATGGACAGAGGCACCGAGGATAAGAAAAGTATTGAATGGCGCCTCGGTTTATGGGACGCCAAGGAGGCGCTGGGCCAAAAGGATCTTGTGACGGACTGGAAACAGCCGGTCAAGCTCGCCATGTGGGTCCAGAACGGCCGCGTCCGCTTCTATGTCAATGGCGATCGCGTCTTCGATTTCAACCAGGTAGAGGTGGGCGACATCGCCTCGTTGCAGATAGATTATTGGACCCATGATGCAACGACGGCCATCCGCCGCGCCCGCTTTGCCGAGTCCACGCCCGACTTTGGGCAGACGATCATGGCATCGGGCAAATTCGTCACCCATGGCATTCTCTTCGACACCGACAGCGACCGCATCAAGCCAGAATCCGCCGCGGTTCTCCAGTCCATTGCGCGCGGCCTCGAGGCTAACCCCGACCTCAAGGTCGAAATCGATGGTCACTCGGACTCAACGGGCATTGCGCAGCACAACATGGACCTGAGCCGGCGTCGCGCCGAGGCCGTAAAGGTAGTCCTGGTGTCGCAGTTCAGTATCGATGCAGCGCGGCTGACGACCGCAGGTTTCGGCTCGTCCAAGCCGGTCGCGCCCAACGCAACTCCGGACGGCAAAGCCCAGAACCGCCGCGTGGAATTTGTACGCAAGTAGGCAGTGGTTAGTTTGGCTTCGCCATCGCCCGCAGGGCGCTCACGCCCGCGCCGATCAATGCGGTTTCGTCATCGGGAGGCAGGATTTCCAGGGAAAAACTCTGCAACGGGCTCATCCGGACCATGGTTTCCAGGTGAGTGCGCAGCAGCGGCAACTCCAGAAAGCCCACGTTTTTTCCGGTAAAGTAAAAACGCCCCGGCCCTGCCAGGTGAATGAACGAAGCAGTGGCGGCGGCCAGCGCGCGGTGCCACAGATCCACAAACTGGCGACAGCGCACGTCGCCGTTCTTCGCGTTGGCAAAAACCTCTTCGGGCTCCAGGTCGAGAAAGCGCATGCGCATGGCGCGATAGCCCATAATGCCCTCGAGATGCCCGATGCCCCCACATCCGCAGTACCGCTCCTTGGGGTCGAGCGTGACCGTGATGTGCCCGCCCTCCCACACGCCTTCGGCATGCGGCCAGCGCCCGTATCCAATGCCGTTTCCGATGCTCCACACGCGGGTCAGCTTGTCGAGCCGGCCGCGCGTGGCAGCCACGCCCGCGGCGATGGCGTCCGCGTCATTGGCGATATGCACCGGGGCCGTAATGCCGCGCTCCTTGAGCGCCGCGGTCAACTGATCCGCCAGGCGTGTGCCCTTCATCTGCGGCAGATTGGGCGATTCCTCGACGACTCCCGAGCGCACGAACCCCGGAACGGCTACGCCGATCGCGTCAATAGCATCCTCCTCGCCTGGCCCGGCTTCGCCGCCCGCCAGGCTTGCGATCTGCCCAGCGAGAAGATCGACCAATGTGCTGTCGGGAATCGCCTCCAGCGCTCCCACCGCATCCCGTTCGCCGGGATAGCGCAGCACCTTCCCGGCCAGCCGCAATTCCTTGAGCCTTGCCGCCGCGATGTGGTCTGTGATGACGACGCCGATCGCCGTTGTCATAACACCCTCCACTAACCACTAATCACTAACTGACCACTGAAACCTACCCTGTCTGGTACCGGTGCAACCGCCCCAGCCCATTGAACGCGGCCACTTTGTAGCACTCCGCCAGCGTGGGGTAGTTAAAGACGGTGTCGATGAAATAGTCCATCGTGCCGTCGAGCGTCATCACCGCCTGGCCAATGTGCACCAACTCGCTGGCGTCCTCGCCGATAATGTGAACGCCCAGCACCTTGCGCGTGTCGCGATGGAAGATCAGCTTGAGCCGTCCAGTGGTATCGCCGCGAATTTGCCCGCGCGCCACCTCGCGATAATAGGCCATGCCCACTTCGTAAGGAACGTCCTCGCCCGTTAACTGCTCCTCGGTCTTGCCGATGAAACTGATCTCCGGAATGGTGTAAATGCCGTACGGGTAAAAGCTGGGATTGGAAGACGCTGCATGGTCGTTGAACGCGTGCGATGCGGCGATGCGTCCCTGCTCCATTGACACCGAAGCCAGCGAAGGAAACCCCACCACGTCCCCCGCCGCATAAATGTGCTCCACCCTGGTCTGGTAGTGCTCGTTCACGGCGATGCGGCCACGGTTGTCGGCTTCGAGTCCGGCGGCAGCCAGGTTCAGTTCGTCCACGTTCCCCTGCCGGCCCACCGCATACAGCAACGCGTCGCCTGAAACCTTCTTTTTGCTCTCCAGGTTCGCCACCACCGTGCCCGGAGTGGGTTCCTCCACGCTTTCCACTTCCTCGCCCAGGCGCATGGTCACGCGCATGTCGCGCAGGTGGTAGCTGAGCGCCTCCACAATTTCCTGATCGGCAAACTCCAGCAACCGGCTGCGCTTTTCGATCAATGTCACGCGCACGCCCAGCACGGCGAACATGCAGGCGTACTCCACGCCCACCACGCCGCCGCCCACCACGATCAACGACCGGGGCAGAGCTCCCAGGCCCAGAATCTGATCGCTGTTGATGATGGTCTTGCCGTTTACCGGCACTTTGTCTGACACTGCCGGCCTGGTGCCCACCGCAATGATGATGCGGTCGGACTCCAGCGTCGCATCGGTCTGTGAGCCTTCCACGCGCACCTGGTGAGGATCGACGAAGCGGGCCATGCCGTGCACCACGTCGATGCCGTTGCGCGACAGTTGCGCTTCGGTTACATCGACTTCCGTTTTAATCACCGCCTGAATGCGGAAGGCCAGGTCCGCCATGGTGATCTTTTCCTTCACCCGGTAGCTCACGCCGTACACCGAGCGGTAGTTGTAGCCACTGAGATGGAGCACCGCCTCGCGCATGGTTTTGGAGGGGATGGTGCCGGTGTTGACACACACGCCGCCCACTACCTCGCGGGCCTCCACTACTGCCACGCGTTTGCCCATCTTGGCAGCGGCCACGGCGGCCCTCTGGCCCGCAGGCCCGGAACCGATAACGACCAGGTCGTACTTTACCGCGCTCATGCCTTTTTCTCTCCTGATGGGATCGAGACCCACGGCCAGACGCATGGAGGTCAGCCGCTGCGCCATGCCGGTTGCAACTCCAGCATAAATGTACACGCGGTCTGCGAAAGGGAATGCGTAAGGGAAATGAAAGAACGATAAGGGACTGGAGCTCTGGCCCCGAGGTTTTCTAATGACCCTTGCAGTGTGCGGGTCAGGAGACCCGCACTACAGCCGGTCAGGAGACCGGCGGTACAACCGGCCAGGGGCCCCAGCCTTCAGGATTTGGGCGGGAAGCCCCGGCAAGCGAATTGCAGCTCACTCGCCGGGGCTGCAGATCTGGGTTCCCGCCCCACTCAATCCTTCTCCACTTAATCCTTCCCCGTTCAGTCCTTCTTCGAACAGCGCTTGCGTTACATCTACGCGGCACGGAAACTTTGCGGCACGGCAGCCCGCGCTCCTCCCGAGAGTCTTCCGCCGCTCTGTGTCGCGTCTTCAAGCTGAAATTGCCGGATTATCCCGTCCAGCTCCGCGGCCAGGGAGGACAAGTTCTTCAGCGCTTCCACAGTCTCCTCGGCGGAATGCGTGTTTTCCAGCGACAACTGGGAGATCTGCCCCGCGGACTCTGAAATCTCTCCCGCCGCCGAGGTCTGTTCCGTGGCTGCGGTAGCGATCAATTGAATCTGCTGCTCCACCTGTTTTGAACTCGCGATCGTCAATTCCAGGCTTTGCCGGGCTTTCGACGTCTCGTCCATTCCGCATTCCACAGCGGTGCGGCTTTCGGCCATCACCTGAAGGGTGTCCCGCGTTTCCTCCTGAATGCTGCGGATGGTTCCCGCGATCTCCTCGGTAGCGCTCTTGGTGCGCTCAGCCAGCCGCCGCACCTCGCCCGCCACCACGGCAAAGCCGCGTCCGTGCTCCCCGGCGCGCGCCGCCTCGATCGCCGCATTCAGGGCCAGCAGATTGGTCTGCTCGCTGATCTCCTGAATCACGTTCACTACCTTGCCGATCTCCTCCGAGCGGTGGGCAAGCGAAGTCATCTTTTCAGAAACCGTCCTGGTGGCTGCCGCGATCTTCTCCATGGTGGCCGCCGCCTCCTGCATCACCACCCCGCCCCGTTCCGCCGTCTCCGCCGACTCGCGGCTTGAGCCTGCCGCGTTCTCTGCGTTGTGGCTGATCTCGTTGATGGTCGCCGTCATCTCCTGTGCTGCCGCCGCAATTTGGTTGATCTTGCCCGATTCCGCGCGCGCATTGCCCGCGCTCTGCACCGCTTGAGTGCTGATCTCCATCGTCGCCGCCGATAGCATCTCTGCGCCCCGCGCCACCGATTCCACCACCGAGCGAATCACCGCAATCGAATCGTTGACCGCCGCTCCCATTTCCCCAATCTCGTCGCTCCCCGTCACCACCACATTGGCCGTCAGGTCCTTCTTTGCCAGCCGTTGCGCCAGAACTTTCACCCGTTCAATGCGCGGCGCCGTCACCCGCGTCATAACCACGCCCGTAAGCGCGCATAACACCAGGATCAGCAGCGAGATCGCCGCGTCAATCCACATGGCGTGGATGCTGCTGGCGGTGGCGGCATTGGCGCTCTCGGCGCCGCCGTTCATGTTCATCGTCACGTCGTCATTGATCGCGCCCAGTGCCGCATCGAACGACGAATTTGCCGTGTCTCCGCCCAGCGCATCCAGCGCGTCGCCGGTCTTGCCGGCCTGTAGCATCGCAACACCGCGGTCGCTCATGTCCTTGTATTGCGCGAACGTGGCCTGCATCTTCTGGACCAGTTCCCGCTCGCCGGGGTACGAGACCAGCGGTTCATACTTCCGTATGCTGGCGGCATAGTCGTCGATTGCCCGCTGCCGCTTGGTCATGTTCTCCGTGACGCATCCCTGGTTCTGGCACAAAATCAGGTCCAGGTCCTCTCTGCGGAGCACGTTCAGCGACCCCCGCGCGTCCGCAAGGGCCGCGATCGACGGCATCGCGTCCTCGCTGACGTCTTGCGTTTTTTGCGTGATCGAGTGAAAGGTGGCAAACGTGTACGTTCCCAGGGCGAGGCACAGAACGCACACCACGCCAAACGCATAAGTGAACTTGCGAGAAAGAGGTAAGTTTCGAGCCCAGGACATGGCACATCCTTTCCGTGGGAACCTATCCGCTGTATCGGCGGAATACGCCCCGCCTTGAATGCTGATCCTCTGCCAATGCGTGTCCACACCGTTTGCGGCGCAGGTGCACCGCTTCGCAGAATTTGTCGGCCTCACAACCCGCCGCCCTTTTGTCCCCGCACGCTCTTGCCCCTACCCGCTCTTGCCCCAGCACACTCTTGCCAGGACCCAGTCTTGCCCGGACATTGACGAACTCGATATCCTTGGGCCGTTCCCGTTTTCAGATTGGGAAACTTCCCGGAATGAGGCTGCCAATGTCCGCGCTTCGACCGAC
>JARLFZ010000107.1 GCA_031296305.1 Occallatibacter sp.
CCCGCGCTACAGCCGGCCGGGAGGCCGGCGCTACATGAGACGCCGATTAGCGGACGGCTTCGTAGGCACCAACGCCACCGCCGACGGCTGCGGCGGCAACTAGGACCGGGATCCAGTGGTGGAAGTGGCGTGCGGGCTCGGAACCGGCGCCGATGTACTCCTTCGTCTTCTTCACGCGGGTTACGTCGGCGTAGTTGAAGGTCTGCACTTTATTGCTGTCGGTGTTAGTGATCTGGAAGGTGGCATCGGAGACGTCGCGGAGAGAGCCCAGGGCCTGGCTGTTGTCGCGAAAGTCGACGTGCAAGAGGGTGCCGGTGCGGTACTTGGCGAGCTGTTTTTCGATCTTGCGTGCGTGCTTTTCGACCTTTACGGGCGATTCAGCCCGGCTTGTGGGCGCCAAAGCGATCGATGCGAAGGCAATGGCGACGAGCAGCAACGAGTTCGGGCGAAGGAAACGGAGAATTCTGTTCATTTGGCCCCTCCAAAAAAGAAAACATCGAATTTGATGTAACTGCGCCAGGTCAACCGCAAGTGCGATCGCCGGCAGACAGTTTCACAATAGCATTCAATCAAGTTGGACGGTGAACTGGCGGCGGAGAAGCATTACGAACGTCATATAGCGGCTCGTGAAGATGCAGGTACGGACACGGGCAGCAGCGCGCTGCGCCTTGACATGGACAGATGAGCGTCACTAGACTTGAATTGGAGTATTCTCGGAATTTTCGTACGCAAGTCTTAGTAATAAAGGGACTTAACCGGCAAGAGTTCCTGCCTTGGAAGCGTGGAAGCGGGTTTGCGTCAGCCGCGCGCAGGGCGAGATGGAGAGCCTAAAAAGATGTCCGATGTGCGCCTCAGCCCGCGTGAACGGCTGGTATTGACCGCCATCATCGACCAGTACATCGCGACCGGCGAGCCGGTGGCTTCGCAGGCGGTCGCGCGTCTGTTTGCCGATCGGGAAGGTTTGAGCTCGGCTACGCTGCGCAACGTGATGGCCACGCTGGGCGATGCAGGACTTCTGGAGCAGCCGCACACATCGGCAGGCCGCGTTCCTACTGCGGCGGCTTTCCGTTATTACGTGGGGCAGATTACGCAACCCGGCCGCGCGGCGGCTGGAGGGTTGGCCGGAATCTCTGCGCCCGGCGGCGCGGAGTCTCAAGTGAGCCCCCTCAGTATTGAGCGGCGGGGGCAGATCGAGGAGAGTTTTTCCGGGGTGGCAAGCTCGAATGACTACCTGGAACGCACTTCGCACGTGCTGGCGCAACTTTCGCGCGGCCTGGGCGTGGCGCTGGCCAGCTCGGCAGAAGGACAAGTGCTGGAGCACATTCATTTTTCGCGGCTTTCGACGGGACGCGTGCTCGCCGTACTGGTGACTGAAGCGGGCGCCGTGCAGGACCGCGTACTGGCGCTCGATCACGAATTGACGCCGATCGAACTGGAAACCGCAAGCCGCTACCTGAACGAGAACTTTCACGGCTGGCCGATTGACCGCATACGCGCGGAAGTGGCGCGCCGCGTGGACATTGAGCGCGAGGCTTATCGCCAGTTGCTGACCGCTGTGGAGGAACTGTGCCGCAAGGGCGCGCTGGCGGGCGATGAAAGCGGACCGGCGATTTTTGTGGATGGCATCGCGAATCTGATCGGCGCCGAACAGGATCGCGAGCAGTTGCGTCAGATGCTCCTGGCCCTGGAGGCCAAGCAACGGCTGGTTGAACTGCTGACCGCTTACGTGGATGGCCGCCAGCAGGACGTGCGGGTTGTGGTGGGCCTGGATGAAGCTTCACCCGCGATGCAGGATTTGGTGTTGATCGGCGCTCCGGCCCGGCTGGGCGGCACCAACGTGGGGACGGTTGCCGTAATCGCGCCCACGCGCATCCAGTACCAGGAAATGATCGAGGCCGTGAGCTATATTGCGCGTCTTTCTGAGCGTCTTCTCGATCTGCCCAACGCGTAGGCGCGAAAAGCAGGGAACAAGGGAACAAGGGAGCGAGCCGCCGAAGACGATTTTGAGTGATTGATCCGTCCGATCGACACTGGCATTGTCGCCCACCCTTTTCCGCAAAAGCGCGGAAAAGGATGGGGCACGGCGAACTGCTGGGCGGACTGCATCGCTGACGCGAACCGCTGCACCGGAGTTCGAGGTATTTTCATCTAAAGAAGGAAGCCTTTCGATAGTTTTGGAGAACGCAAGGAATCATGCTGAACCAGGAGATTGAAGAGTTGAAGGTGAAGGTTACCAAAGAGCCCGCCACCAGCGCTGCGGGAGCGAAGATCAATCCTGCAAACGAGTTGCCACCGCCCGATGAAACCTTGGCCGAGGCCGGGGCGGCTCAAGAGGTACCGGCCAGCGGTCAATCGGAGATCGATCAACTGAAGGGCGAGCGCGACCAACTGCTCGATCGGCTGGCGCGTATGCAGGCGGAGTTCGAAAATGCGCGCAGACGTGCCGAGCGCGAGAAGACAGAGTTTCGGGATCACGTGACCGGCGGCGTGGTGGAGCAGTTCCTACCAGTGCTCGATAACTTCGAACTGGCGCTCAAGGCCGCAGGGTCGGCGGAACAACTGCGCTCTGGCGTGAGCCTGATCATGAAGCAGATGGAAGAGATTCTGCAAAAGATGCAGGTGAGTGCGATTCCAGCGGTGGGCGAGAGTTTCGATCCTCGCGTGCACGAGGCGCTGGGAGCGGTGGAGCGCGACGACATTCCCGACCAGCATGTGGCTGAGGAGATCCGCCGGGGCTACAAGATTCGCGAGCGGCTGTTGCGGCCGGCGCTGGTGCGTGTGGCGCACAACAATAAGCAAGTAAGCGAATGACGCCTTCGAGAGGTTCCAGGTTTCAGGTGTCAGGTTTCAGTAGACAGAGGGCTTTCGGCTTTAGAAAGGTGAGAAACATGCTGCGATCGTTTCGAGAGTTGACGGTGTGGCAAAAGTCAATGCAATTGGCAAGTGGCATTTATAGGCTCACACAAGGCTTTCCACGTGAAGAGATATACGGGCTGACCAGCCAGCGGAGGCGTGCCGCAGTTTCCATTCCCAGCAACATTGCCGAGGGGCATGGCCGGTCCGGTGTCGGAGAATACCGGCATTTCCTCTGGATTGCTCGAGGATCAAACTTCGAACTTCAAACGCAGTTGGAGATTGCCGGGGATCTCAAGATGGGTGCCCCCAAACTGCTCAAGGAGTCCGAAGCTCTTTCACAAGAAATCGGGAAGATGATCTACGCGCTCATTAGCAAGCTCAAACCAAGTCCACCGGCGCATCCTGCCTGAAACCTGACACCTGAAACCTGACACCTGAATGATGGGTTCTAATACTAGAGTGAGCAAAGCAGATTACTACGAGGTGCTGGGCGTCTCGCGAGAGGCCACCGATCAGGAATTGAAGAGCGCGTATCGCAAACAGGCGCTCAAGTACCATCCTGACCGCAATCCCGGGGACCACGCGTCCGAAGAGAAGTTCAAGGAAGCCAGCGAAGCTTACCAGGTGCTGAGCGACGCCGACAAGCGTGCGGCGTACGACCGCTACGGCCACGCCGGTCTTGGAGCGCAAGGTTTTGGCGCCGGACCGTTTGCGGGCGGCGTGGACTTGGGTGACATTTTCGGCGACCTGTTTGGCGAGATGTTCTCGATGGGCGGGGCTCAGCGCGGAGGATCGCGGGCCGGGCGGCAGCAGCGCGGGGACGATCTGCGCTTCGACCTGACTATCGATTTTGAAGACGCGGTTTTTGGCACAGAGACCGAAGTGAAGATCCGGCGCCTGGAGACATGCACGGTGTGCCATGGTCAGGGCAGCGCGTCGGGCCGCGGACCAAGCGTTTGCAGCCATTGCCAGGGCCACGGGCAACTACGCTATCAGCAGGGATTCTTCTCGGTGGCGCGCACCTGCGCGGCTTGCGGTGGAACGGGCTCGGTGATCGCCGATCCCTGCACGGCGTGCCGCGGCGAAGGCCGGGCGGCGACTGAAATCAAGCTGAAAGTGAAGGTGCCGCCCGGCGTCGAAGAGGGAACACGCATCCGTTACGCGGGCGAGGGTGACTCCGGCCGCCGGGGCGGGCCCAAGGGCGACCTCTACATCATTCTTGCCATCCGTCCGCACGACTTCTTCGAGCGCCATGGACACGATCTTTATTGCGTCATACCCATCAGCTTTCCGCAGGCGGCACTGGGCGCCGAGTTCGAGATGCCCGGCATCGACGCACCGGTAAACATCAAGATTCCCGAAGGCACGCAAAGCGGCAGAGAGCTGCGCGTGCGAGGACGCGGCGTTCCCTACCTGAACGAGAAGGGCAACGGCGACCTGATCGTGAAGGTGGTGGTGCAGATTCCGCGCAAGCTGAACCGCGCGCAGCGCGAGCTGGTGACCAAGCTCTCAGAGACCATGACGGTGGACAACCAGCCCACGTCGCCCGGGCTGATCGAGAAGATGAAGGACTTGTTCAGCTAAGAAAGCAGGGAGCAAGGGAGCAAGAAAACTGGTCCGTCTCCATCGCGAAAAGCGATTGTGGCGTGCGTCTGCCGATCAAGTTAGCTCTGCGGAATTCAGATCGCCAGCACGGCGATTGCCGCAATGGCAATTCCGATCGCAAGGCTCATGGGGTTAGTCAATGCGAAGACGAAGGGATCTTCGTCGAGCTCGCCGCGCGAGGCCAGCAACCAGATGCGGCAGAGCCAGAGAATCATCAGCGGCATAATGAGCCACAGCAATTGTGCGCGGCGATAAAGCGCGACCACGTCGCTTGAGCTGATGTAGATGGCGAAGACCATCACTGCCGCGAAGGCGCTGGCTGTGCCGAAACTCCGCAACTGATCGGTATCGGCCACCATATAGCCTCGCCCGTTGTGTGGCAACAATCCACTGGTGCGCAGATTCTGCAGCTCGGCAAAACGTTTGACGATGGCCAGCGAGAAAAAAAGAAAAATCGAAAAGCCGGCGAGCCAATGCGAGATGTGCCATCCAGTAGCGGCGCTGCCGGCGAACAGGCGCAAGGTGTAGAGGCCGGACAGCACCAGCACATCGACGAGCGCGATCCGCTTCAGGAACCAGGAATAGGCGAGCGTCGTTGCCATATAGAGCAGCAGCCATCCGGAGAAGGCCACGGGAAGCAATCTCGCTCCAAAAAACGCCAAACATAGAAAGATCGCCACGATGCAGACACCGGCAATGGGCGGGAGGTCGCCGGCGGCAAAGGGACGCAGAAGCTTTCGCGGATGATGGCGGTCGGCCTCGATGTCAAACAGGTCGTTGATGATGTAGGCCGACGAAGCCGTGAGGCCGAAACAGAAAAAGGCGAGGAGCGCGCTCAGCAGGTTGCTGACGAAGCCTACGTGCGGGTGTGCCAGCAACAGAGGCAGAAAGATGAGCAGGTTCTTTGCCCACTGATGCACGCGCATGACTCTGAACGCAGTCGAGAAGGAACCGGCGCCTTCATCGAATATGCGCGCTGGGCGAATGCCACGCAGGCGCATTCTGAGACGCAGGCGCAGGCTGGGATTGGCCACCATGATTTCGGCCGCGTGGGCCAGCATGGGCAAATCGGGCGTGTCGTTGCCGATATAGCCGTACTCGCCGCCGCCGAATTGGCTGCGCACGCGATCCAGCTTGCGGGTTCCCGTTAAGTTGACTTGGCCGTCGCTGCCCAAAACGCCGGTAAAGATACCGAGATGCGCGGCCACCCGCTCGGCCAACCGGACATCCGCTCCGGTTACGAGATAGAGTGCACGGCCACGCGAGTGCTCCTCGTGAAGATATTGCAACAGGGTGCGGTTGTAGGGCAGATGCGCGACGTCGAGCGAGACGTGAGAGGTGACGAATTCCTTGAAGGCAGCCTTGCCGTGCAGCAGGCGTCCCGGCAGAGCGAGCAACATAGCCGGATGCGTGCGCGCCAGCACCAGCAGCGAGTCCACGAGAGTGTCGGACTTGACCAGGGTTCCGTCCAGATCGACACAAAGGGGACGGAGCGCAGTAACTGGAGCTTTCGGCAGAGAGACAACCTGGGACAACCAATCACCTCAGCGAGGGCGCGGAGCTCTTGCATCGATGATAAGACGAGGGAATGGGTGGGAGGATGGAATGGAGGGGATTTGGTGGAGTTGAGCCGGATCGAGCCCCTGGCCTCCTCCGCTCCTCACCGAAAAGCCCCGCCTGATTATTGGTCTTGCCAGGTTTCTAGTTTAATGTCGTCGTAAATTACCGAACCGCGATAGTAGTTGTTGTGGGGATCGCCAAACATGAAGAAGTCAGGAATTCCCGCACCTGCCTGATACACCAGGCGCGCCGGTATCGTGCCGACATAGGTCTGCTGTCCGCCCCACTTGAAGTCGCCCGACACAGTGAGCACGAAGGCATCTTCATTGCGCGCGATGCAGGCGGAATACCAGGTATTGTCCTTGTAGGCATCCACTGCGCGAATTTGACCCGAGGGTTGCAGCGCGCCGTTGGACCAGGACAGAAACGGACGGCCTGTGGCGTCGTCGTCGTCGCCATCCTTGTCGACGCCAAACATCATGATCGGGTGCTGGCCATCGGCCACCCAGTGCTTGCCCTCCCAAATGTTTGTCCATGACTCCGTGTTGTTGTCTGAATCGATCACTACCTTGCGATGGTGATGAATCCAGATATTGTTGTGAGGCCGCGGAGTCGCGTCGAGAATGGTGAGCCAGTAGAAGCCATTCTCCAAGGTGGCGTCTCCGTTCAGCCAAGGCTCGTCCGATTCGTTGCCGAGATAGCCATTGCGACCGCCGGGCTTGCCATCTCCAAAAGACGCGTAGCCCACCTTGAGGCAGACTCGGTACTTCGCCGGTAATGGATCAGTGGGGCGAACTACGATGCCGTCCGTGTGCCGGGGGGATGAAAGCTTGAGCACGTGATTCGTTGGGTCGGCCGGATCGGGAACTACTTGAAAAAGATCGCTGAAGTTGGTGAGATTGGAGCGGCTATAGGCGGCGATCGTGAGCCAGCCGTCTTTCCCAAAAGCTCCTTCAGCGCGGAAGGCCTTGGGCGGCTTTACTCCGAGCTGCTGGAAATGCGCGCCACCGTCGGAGAACGCGTCCATGTTTTGAAATGCATCCGGCGCCCAGGATGGCGGACCTGACTTGAATAGGGCCGTAGGGTTTTCGAAGTTTTCTTCGTAGAGAACTTTCCAGGAGCCGTGATTCTCGCCGGGCGCTGGGGCGGGCTGAGACGCCGGTGATTGTGAATTCACCGCGCAAGCCAACAGGAAGGTCAATGCGCAGATGAACCATCGGGCAACAGAGAACGGCATAATGCGAATCCTTTCTCCTGCTCCTGGGAGATTCGATAGAGCTGATTCAAGAAGTGAACTCTGGGGACACAAGGAAAGGTTACGACACAAACTGGGGTGGGAGATAGAGGGGGCGCCGCGAGATGTTGATTGTATGGTGGAGCTGAGCGGGATCGAACCGCTGGCCTCCTCGTTGCGAATTCATAGAACGAAGTTTGACAGAGAGAAACCAGTCGACACCGAGTGATACTGAGAGGCAGTGTTCATGCGGGTTTTACGCGTAGTCACTGCCATTCTGGTATGCCCGAGCGACACGGTGAGTAGTGGCCCGACACCGGCAGGGACGGCTGGGTTCCCGGATCATCGCATTTACAACGGTCTGGGTATACTTCAGAGCTTTCTGATGTTCATTGATCGGCCGACCCGAGTACTTATGGTGTCCGAAACTCATGTATAGCGTGGGTGAATTCGTTTCCTGTCCTTCAATCTCATCCGTTCGGCCATCGTGAGATGGCAATAGCAGGCACAAGGTTTGTCGTGGCCGTTGAATTCTTTGCGGGGCACCCAACCATCGCAGTCAGCATGGCGGCGCTCTTTGCACTCGGCGCTTACGTAATGCTTTCGGAGATCTTCGAAGAATGAGGGGCGCGGCATAAATGTTTGCGGATTTGCTGTTTATTGCGGTAGAATTGGCGCTCCCCCGGATAGAGAAGGAGGTCGATCATGCTGATCAAGAATAGGGCTATCGCTGCCTCGGTAATTCTCGCTTGCAGTTTCCTCGTATCTTGCAGGGGAAAGGACGTATCGGGGTTATGGAGCGGTTCTATGACTTGCCCGGACGTAGAAAGCGCGCAACTTGAGGCGGCTTTTCAGCAAAGCGCATCTGGAATAACTGGAAATATCAATTTGGTACAACCGACCGGAGCGTGGAAGACGCTTGGAAACTCGACCTTTATCATTTCAAGTGGTTTAATGGCGGGCGATTCTGTGTCGATTGTGGCCGAACAGAAACTTGCCGGCGGCTCGGTCACGCTTAATCTCACCGGCAAGGTCGATGGCTCGAAGATCAGCGGTCCGGCATCGGCCTCCGTCTCTTCAATGATGGGTGGAACGACGAATCTTGGAACATTTGAACTCACCAAGAAATAGAACATCAAAGAACTGATTGTCGCGTCGCTGAAAGCGCTGACAAAAGTGCTTTTTTCGTCTCAAAACGAATCAGAACAATCGGCTGCTCGCCCTTCCTGCTCAAGATCGCTCCCCATTCGCCGAACATATTCCGCCAGCAATCCCAGCCGTTATAAGTGAAGTCGATGCGGGTGGTCATTTGAATGTTTCAATCCCGGCCTTTTTGACCGCAGCGAATTGTTCTTCTGTCAATACAACCTCAAGAGCGTTCTTCCCAATTTCGCGCGCGGGATATTCCATGATGTTGTTATCTGCGTATCTAAAGCTACGCACTTTGATATATTCGACAAGTTCCGCGTCGAAGTTGCAGAGAAAAAACTAGTGGGCTCTGCTGCAGCCCGCGCTCTAGAAGTCGATGCTCGGGATCTCCACGGACGCGCCGATCTGCGTTCCCTTCTTCACGATCACGGTGTAGCCGTTTTTGTCGTCCACGCGCTCGTAACCTTCCGGCACGAGGTAGACCGCAGTCACGCGCTTGCCTCCGACAAGAGCAGGCGGTCCGGCCTTGGGTGGGTCTTGAGTCTCCCATTCTGATTTCTGTCGTACGTGGTCAGCAATCAAACCATAATGGGGATTGGCGGTCACATCTCGAAGAAGATGCTCCAGCACTACTCGCACGTGCGCTTGGAAGCGAAGCGGAACGCGCTGGACGCGCTTTCCATGAAGCCGGCTCAAAAGGGCGATTCGGGGGACACAGCGGAGGGTTACGACACAAACAACGACACAAAACTGCGGCGTGAGATGAGGGTTATGCCGCAAGTAGTTGAATCTTTGGTGGAGCTGAGCGGGATCGAACCGCTGGCCTCCTCGTTGCGAACGAGGCGCTCTCCCAGCTGAGCTACAGCCCCACAGTGGCTTCATTTATCTTAGCAGCGAGGCAGAAAATGGGAAAGGGCAGCGGCCGGAGGCAAGGCGCCGGGTGAAACCGCGGAAAACCATTGCGGGATCGAATCAAATTGGACGCGCACACGCGCAGAAGTTGGAGGAAACATGACGAACTTAGCTACTGGCGACAGTCCGGAATGCTGGCCTGCGCTGCCGCTCGATTCCTGGCGCGAGACCTGCGCCACGCTGCACATGTGGACCCAGATTGTGGGCAAGGTGCGGATGCGGCTTACGCCGCTCGTCAATCACTGGTGGAATGTGCCTCTTTATGTGACCCCGCGCGGGCTCACCACCTCGAACATTCCTTACGGCACGCGGTCGATCGAGATTCGTTTCGATTTTCTCGCCGGTCGGCTGGTGCTGGAGTGCAGTGATGGATTGGTGAAGGAGCTGCCGCTGCGGCCCATGGCGGTTGCGGATTTCTACCGGGAATTCATGGCGATGCTGCGGTCGGCGGGGGTCGACGTCAGCATTTGGCACATGCCGGTGGAGATCCCCGATCCCATTCCCTTCGACGAGGATCGCGTGCATGCGGCGTACGATGCCGAGCGAGTGAAGACTTTCTGGTGCATTCTGCGCTCGGTGGATGCGGTTTTCCACCAGTTCCGCGCGCGGTTCGAGGGCAAGGCCAGCCCGGTGCATTTCTTCTGGGGAAGTTTCGACCTGGCGGTGACGCGTTTTTCCGGCCGACGTGCGCCGGAGCGGCCGGGCGCCGACAGCATCACGCGCGAAGCCTACTCGCACGAGGTGAGCAGCGTGGGATGGTGGCCGGGCAGCGGCAGCATGAGCGGTCCGGCGTTCTATTCGTATGCCGCTCCGGAGCCGCAGGGATTTAAGGAAGCGCGAGTGCGTCCGAAAGCAGCCCACTACGATGCCGGGCTCGGTGAATTTCTGCTTGCGTATGACGATGTGCGCAATGCGCAATCGCCGAGCGCGGAGCTACTCGACTTTTGCCAAAGCACATACGACGCCGCGGCCAACCTGGGCGAATGGGATCGGCAGTTGCTCGAACGGGATGAGGTCGGCAAATAAAGCGGGCGCAGATTGCAGGACTGCAGTCGAGATGGCGTTTCGAAGAACGAAAAAGCCGGGGACGATGCCCCGGCCTTCTTCAGTTGTCTGGGATTCCAGTCCACCTAGACCCAGAGCTGAAACTTTGTCTTTCGCCCTAACTAGACGGCGATCGGAGGCGCGCTAATGGATCGGCCCACTCTCCGGAGCACACTGAACCGGATGAAGCAGAATTTCGGGCTCGCCCTCTTGCTCCCAATGCGTTGACTCGTCTTTTCCGAGCTCAAGGGCAGCGTCCATTATTTTCTTGCCGTCAAGGTTTCTGCCTGCTCCTTCGTCGCTTGGGCGGGTCAGCTCGTCAGTGATGGGGACAGAGACATGTGCTGTCTCGGTCTTTGTCCGACGTAAACGAACGCTGACGGAAAGTGAGCGAACCTGCATCTTCTACCTACAGCTGATTCATGTTGGCCAGGAATTCGGCGTTGTTGCGCACCTTCTCCAGGCGACTGATCAACAGCTCCATGGCTTCAACCGGTGAAAGCGGATTGAGCACACGGCGCAGAATGAAGACGCGCTGCAAGTCTTCCTTGGGGATGAGCAGCTCTTCTTTTCGCGTGCCGCTGCGCTGAATGTCGATGGCCGGGAACACGCGCTTGTCGACCAGCTTGCGGTCGAGGATGATTTCCATGTTGCCGGTGCCCTTGAACTCTTCGAAGATGACTTCGTCCATGCGCGAGCCGGTGTCGACGAGGGCGGTAGCGATGATAGTGAGCGAGCCGCCTTCTTCGATGTTGCGGGCCGCGCCGAAGAAGCGCTTGGGGCGCTGCAGGGCGTTGGAGTCGACGCCGCCGGAGAGGACTTTGCCGGAGGGCGGAACGATGGTGTTGTAGGCGCGCGCCAGGCGGGTGATGGAGTCGAGCAGAATCACAACATCGCGCTTGTGCTCGACCAGGCGCTTGGCCTTCTCGATGACCATCTCGGCGACCTGTACGTGGCGGGCGGCGGGCTCGTCAAAAGTCGAACTGATGACTTCGCCCTTTACAGAGCGCTGCATATCGGTGACTTCCTCGGGGCGCTCGTCGATCAGCAAAACGATCAGCACAACCTCGGGATGATTCGTGGTCACCGAGTTCGCGATGGACTGCAGCAGCATGGTTTTGCCGGTGCGTGGCGGAGCGACGATGAGGCCGCGCTGGCCCTTGCCGACAGGCGTGAGCAGATCCATCACGCGGCCGCTGATGCCCTCGCGCACTGTCTCCATCTTGATGCGCTCCTGCGGATAGAGTGGTGTCAG
>JARLFZ010000108.1 GCA_031296305.1 Occallatibacter sp.
CAACATTCTGGCGAAATTTGCCCACGGCCTCGCCGACGATTTTCTCTCCACCATGTTTCTCGCCACCACCGCGCCGGTGCTTGTAGCGCCCGCCATGAACGTGAACATGTGGAACCATCCCGCCACGCAATCCAATCTTGAAATCCTGCGCCAGCGCGGCGTCGCCATCGTCGATCCAGGAACCGGCGACCTGGCCTGCGGCATGGTCGGCACAGGCCGCATGGCGGAGCCGGAAGCGATTGCCGAAGCCGTGCTGAAAACCCTGGGCCGCCGTCACGATCTGCGCGGTGAAGTCGTGCTCGTCACCGCGGGCGGCACGCGCGAGGCGCTCGACCCTGTGCGCTTTATCGGCAACCGTTCCAGCGGCAAGATGGGTTACGCGCTGGCCGAGGCCGCACGCAGCCGCGGCGCAAAAGTAATTCTCGTCAGCGGTCCATCGGCCCTGCACGCGCCAGCGCACTGCGAACTGGTCCGCATCACCACCGCCGACGAAATGCGCAACGCCGTACTCGACCGCATGACCGAGGCTACGCTCGTCATCAAGGCCGCCGCCGTCGCCGACTACCGCCCCGTCGCCGTCTCCGAGCAGAAGCTCAAACGCACCGGCCCGCTGACGGTCGAGCTTGTACCCACTGAGGACATTCTGGCCGAAGTCGTGCGCCGCCGCCGGCCCGGTCAGCTCATCGTGGGCTTCGCCGCCGAAACCGAGAACCGCATCGAAAACGGCCGCGCCAAGCTCCTCGCCAAGGGCGCCGATGCGATTCTCATCAACGATGTCGCCGGCGAGGGCGTGGGCATCGACGCCGATACCAATGCAGCCACGTTCCTCACCCGCGCCACGTCCGTCGAGCTGCCTCAGATGCCCAAGCGCCAACTCGCCGACTGCATTCTCGACGAAATCCTCACCCTCCGCCGCCCTCGCTCCGTGGTCGTCGAAGACGATGAGCATCAGGAAACGCAAACCGCGCAGGACCGCGTCCTGAGCGAGAGCATTCCCGCGGGCGTCGGCCGTCGCCAACTCATCATCGAATAGAAATTACCGAGCCGCTTCATGCCCCGCACGCTCAATCCCGTCACTCACCAAGCTCTCGCCGAGCGCCTGCGCTTCTATCGCGACCTCGGCCTGACCGACTTCTACCGCCGTCCCGTCGAGGAAATCGTCGAGATCGAGGGTGCCCCCGGTCCCTCGCATTTGGGGACCCGGGAAGGGGAGTCCGTTCTCAAAGAATCATCCGTTGCCCCATCCTTTCCGGCGGCCGCGCAAGCGGCCCCGGAAAGGGTGGGAGACCACAAATCCTCACCGGTCGCAACGGAAACCGCTCAATCCCACTTTCTCGCAGAGGATCCGAATATCAAATCCCGCAAGCCAATCCAAGCCCCAGAAATCGGCGTCGCCATCCCCGCAGAGCAACGCGCCGCCGCATTGCAGATCATTCGCGAAGACATCGGCGACTGCACGCGCTGCGCCCTGCACAAGGGCCGCAACAAGATCGTGTTTGCCGATGGCTCACCCACCGCTCGCCTCATGTTTGTCGGCGAAGGCCCAGGCGCAGACGAAGACGCGCAGGGACTGCCCTTCGTAGGCCGCGCCGGGCAACTGCTCAACAACATGATCGCCGCCATGGGCCTCAAGCGCGAGGAGGTCTACATCGCCAACGTGGTCAAGTGCCGTCCCCCCGGCAACCGCACGCCCGATCCCGAAGAAGCCAACACCTGCACGCCGTTTCTTTTTCGCCAAATCGACGTCGTGCGTCCCCAGGTCCTTGTGGCACTCGGCGCCACCGCGGCCACCTATCTGCTCGGGGCACGCCAGCCACTGGCCGGCCTGCGCGGCCGCGTGCACGCCTTTCGCGGCATGAGCCTCATCGTCACCTATCACCCAGCATTCCTGCTCCGCGACCCCCGCCAGAAAAAAGAAGCCTGGGCCGATCTGCAAATCGCCATGAAGGAACTGGGCCTCAAAGCGCCCGCGCGAGAGTAAGCTGCGCCCGCCCCGGGTCCGAAAACGAAGTCTGCGCGGAGGCCTGCGCCTGCCTCACGCCGCGCGCACCTTCTCAACCGCCAGCCGCAGCCCCATCGCTTTCAAAATGGCAGAGAGGCTGCGCAGCTCCGGATTCCCCTGTTCGGAGAGCGTGCGGTAAAGCTGGGTTGGATTCAGGTTGGCCTTCTTCGCCACGTCCTGCACCCCGCCAAAGGCTTTCGTCATCTGGCGCAGTACGATGAGAAGCTCGCCCTGTTCTCCGTCTTCGAGAATGCTGTTGAGCAAATCGAGCGCATAGGCAGGATCTTCCTTCAACAACTCCGCCATGGCTTCGTCGTGGTTTCTGTCTCTCATCGCTAACTCCTCTCTTGCCAGTCCGCCCAATACTCACAGGCGCGGTCGATATCTGCGTCTTGGGTGCGCTTGTCGCCTCCGCTTAGCAGCAGAACCACCTGAGTGCCGGCGATCGCGTAATAAACTCGATAGCCCCGTCCCACGTCGATGCGCAACTCCCAGACTCCATCCCTGCAAAAGCGGTGATCGCCAAAGTTCTCCACTTCGATCCGGTTGATTCTTCGGTCGATGGCGATCTTTGCTTGCGTGTCACGGAGTTTTCGTCGCCATTCCATAAAGACATCTTTATCGTTCTGCGTGAGGTAATGGCGAATCTCGTGCACCGCCCTATTATCGTTTATAAACGAATACGGGTCAAGCGGAGCCTGTACTCTCCGGATAAGGTGACCGCGCCTCGCGACAGTTTTTCCTGCAAATTTGCATGGGACCGAGTCTCAGCCGCTACCATAGTTCATCCCCAGAGGTAATCCCATGAGCCAGCCAAATACGCCCTTGCAACCCCCGATCCGCAAATACCACGACTCCGACAAGGTCCGCCCCATGTACGCGCGCCACTCGCTGCTGGGCCCCACGCCGCGCCACTCCATCCCCCGCGACGGCATGGCTCCCTCAACCGCCTACAACCTCATCCACGACGAGTTGATTCTCGACGGCAGTTCGCGCTTCAATCTGGCCACCTTCTGCAGCACCTGGATGGAGCCTGAGGCGCACAAACTCATGGCCGAGACCTTCGACAAGAACATGATCGACAAGGACGAGTACCCGCAGACCGCCGAGCTGGAAATGCGCTGCGTGCACATGCTGGCCGAGCTGTGGAACGCGCCCAACGCGGCGGAAACCATCGGCACCTCGACCATCGGATCGAGCGAAGCCTGCATGCTGGGCGGCCTTGCGCTCAAATGGCGCTGGCGTCGCCGCATGCGCGCCGCGGGCAAGGACCCCGAGCGCAACGGCGTGCGTCCCAACCTGGTGCTCGGAACCAACACCCAGGTCTGCTGGCACAAGTTCTGCCGCTACTGGGACGTGGAAGCGCGCGAAGTCGCCCTCGAAGGCGCGGAGGTTGTCACCGATCCCGAGCGCGCCGCAGCCGCCTGCGACGAAAACACCATCGGCGTCGTCTCCGTGCTGGGCTCGACCTTTACCGGCCACTACGAGGACGTGCAGGCGCTCAGCGCAGCGCTCGATGCGCTTCAGGCGCGTACGGGCCTCGACATTCCCATCCACGTCGACGGCGCGAGCGGTGGCTTCGTCGCGCCGTTTCTCCAGCCCGAACTCGTCTGGGATTTCCGCCTGCCGCGCGTCAAGTCCATCAACACTTCCGGCCATAAATACGGTCTCGTCTATCCCGGCGTGGGCTGGATCGTGTGGCGCGAGGCCGCCGATCTCGACGAGGACCTGATTTTCAAAGTTGATTATTTAGGCGGCACCATGCCCACGCTGGCCATCAACTTCTCGCGTCCGGCCAGCCAGATCGTGGCGCAGTATTACAACCTCATCCGTCTTGGCCGCTCCGGATATCGCGCCGTACATGAGGCGTGCCGCGAGGTCGCCATCGAACTCGCCAATCAGATTGCCGAGCTCGGCCCGTTTGAAATGCTCTCGACCGGGCTGGATCTTCCCGTCCTCGCGTGGAAGCTGAAACAGCCGTCGAATTGGACGCTCTACGACCTTTCAGACCGCCTGCGCGACCGCGGTTGGCAAGTGCCCGCCTATCGCATGCCCGCAAATCGCGATGAAACCGTCGTCCAGCGCATCGTAGTGCGCAACGGCTTCACCCACGACCTCGCCGGAATGTTGCTGCGCGACATGAAGCGCCACCTTGACTGGTTCGCCTCGCAGCCGGGCTTCACCCCATCGCCCGCAGGCGTCGGCTTCCATCACTGAGGTGCCGGCGCTTCTAATTCCTGCTCACCGTCCGCTAATCACCAACCACTAGTCACTAATCACTAACCACTAACCACTGCTCTTACTCTCGCCACAGCTTCACGCCGCCCAGAATGCCCTCTTCGTTCGAGACGATCGAGACATTCTTCGGCAGCTTGAAGTTGATCTTCTTCGTATTTCCGCCGCCCAGGTAGAGATGATCCCAGTTGAAGGTGGCCGCAGTTTGCTCGATGGCCTCCTCGAGTCGCTTGTTCCACTGCTTCTTGCCGTACTTGTCCAGCCCGCGGCGGCCCAGGTAGTCCTCGTAGGTCTTTTCGCGCCAGGGATGGTGACCCAGCTCCAGTCCGGGGCAGAGTTTGCCATCGGCAAAAATCGCCGACCCCATCCCCGTGCCTAACGTCAGAATCAGCTCCACGCCGTGGCCTTTGACCGCGCCGTAACCCTGCACCGCAGCGTCATTCGCCACCCCGACCGGCTTTTTCCAGCGCTTTTCGAGTTCTTGCTCAAGAGGGAAATCCACCCACTTGGGATGCAGATTGAAGGCCGCAAACGTGACGCCGTGCTTGACCACGCCGGGAAATCCCACCGAAACGCGATCGAACCCCGCCAGCCGCGCTCTCAACTCCTCCAGTGCGCGCAACACGGCGCTGGGCGTGGCCACGGCCGGAGTCACAATGCGCTCCCGCGCGCTGATCGGCTTGCCGCGTGCATCGAGCAACATCGCCTTGATGCCCGATCCACCAATGTCGATCGAAAGCGTGACCGGCCCAGGTTGGACGTCCAAGGCGTGACTTTCGGCCTTCGGCTTTACTATCGCGGGGTTCGTAGTTCTTGGGACCATTCGAATGCATTTTACTGAAGCCGGTGGGCTCCAGAATAGAAATCAGGTGAATGGGCGGTTTAATTGCAACCCGTCAGTCAATCGTTCGGTTTTCGGCAGTCTCGAGGTCGGAACCGTGAAAACGCCTGAATGAAACTTCGCTTTCGGGGTGACCAATGACCGGTCGCGGCATTACCTCGGACAATTCTTGATTCCAGTTCCTCCCGGAGCGCTTTTCTCACTCGCTGCGGCGAGATTCTGATTCTGCTGGGCAAGCGAAACAACGCATGCGGCGGAGCGTACAGGATCGCTGAGCATGTTCTCGTTCATGGTCTCATGTACCCACGTCTTATCCGCAGTCATCTTGTATTGCGTTCCGTAGATTTGCGGCTGCCAAATGGAGCGAAGATACCTGTCCAGTGTGGCCGCCGCCAGCCACCGGGCATCGAGGTTTCCTTTGCTCAGCGCGTCGACTGCAAGCACATGCGCAAGGAGATAATCGTCGGGATTCTCGCCATGCTGAAGGATCATTGCCGCATGGTAATAATCCGCTCCGGTGACAACCTTTCCATTGGCAAGCATCTGGCGTAGCTGTGCTCTTCGTTCGATGTCGCGATGATAAAGAGCACTCCAATCGACGTTCGTCCCCTGGCGCTCGGACTGGTCGGCGCGATAGAGCTTGGTGAGATCGTCATTGTCCGCAGGCGCGGCACTCTGGGCGCAAAGCAAGCTTGCAGCAAGAAGAAGAACACAGACCACGGCGTGCTTCATAGGGCTCTCTTTCTACGGGTCAGTCTAAGCGCCAGACCTCTCCAGCGCCCGGCCGCCCCATCCCCTACACTGAATCTTGTCTCCCATGCCCTCGTACTGCGAAGTCGCGTTGCCCGTCCCGCTCGACCACACCTTCACCTACGGCGTGCGTCCGGGCCAGTCGCCGCAGCGCGGAGCGCGTGTCATCGTGCCCTTCCGCAACGAAAAACTCATCGGCGTTGTCACGGCGCTCGCAGCCACTGCCCCGCCCGACGTCGAAGTGCGTTATCTAGAAGCCGTGCTCGACGAAGAGCCGCTGCTCAGCGAGCACTTACTGGAGCTAGGTGCGTGGACGGCGCAGTACTATCTCGCGCCTCTCGGCGAGGTCTTGCGCGCCATGCTGCCCCTCGCAGCCGAAGTTCGCCGCACCGTCTACTACCGCATCGCCGACCTGGGCCGCGACGTGCTCGCCTCCGCCATCGATGGCGATCCAGAGCACGGAAGTCGAGGGAAGGGAATCGCCAAGCCGCGCGCGCGCCGTCCCCAGAAGCTTTCTGCCGAGGGCCACGATGTGGAACGTCGCGTCCTCGAGCGGCTGGCTTCGGGTGAGCCGGTCAAGGTCTCCACCTTGCGTACCGCGACCGCGGCATCGCTGCCGCTTTTAGCCGCCATGCTGCGCAAAAAGTGGATCGCTCGCGAGACCGCGGCCGCCGAGCGCGATGCCCGCCGCATGGAGCGCTTCGCCGTGCTCATTCCCGACGCGCGCCTGCCCACGCTGACCGAAAAGCAGCAGGCAATTCTGGCCGAGCTGGCAGCCTGCGACGGCGAACTGCCTCTCGCCGAACTGCGCCGCCGCGATCTGCCCTCGTCGACTCTCCAAACCCTGGTCCGGCGCGGCCTGGTGCGCATCGAGGAGCGTCCCGAGCTGTTCCGCCTCGGCGGCCTGCCGCCCACCGCCGCGCCCTTCAGCCTCAACCCCGCCCAAACCGACGCTCTGGCCACGCTCACCGTCGCGCTCGGGGGATTCCATCCCTTCCTGCTCCACGGCATTACGGGCTCCGGCAAAACTGCCGTCTATCTCGCCGCCATGCAGAAGGCTCTCGATCGCGGCCTGTCGTCGATTCTGCTCGTGCCGGAGATCGGCCTCACCCCGCAGACCGCCGGCCTGCTCGACGCCGCCTTCGGGCAAAAGGTCGCGCTGTTGCACTCCGCGCTCACGCCCGAGGAGCGCAGCGAGCAGTGGCGTCGCATCCGCCGCGGCGATGCGCCCATTGTCGTTGGCACGCGCTCGGCCATCTTTGCTCCCGCTCCCAACCTCGGCCTGATTTTGGTCGACGAGGAGCACGACCAGAGCTACAAGCAGGAAGAAACGCCGCGCTACAACGCGCGCGACGTCGCCGTGATGCGCGCCAAGCTGGCCGGCGCAGTAGTGGTCATGGGCTCCGCCACGCCTTCACTTGAAAGCTGGCACAATGCGGAGCGCGGCAAGTACACCCGCATCGAGCTGCGCGACCGCGTCATGAATCGCCCCCTGCCCGAAGTCGAGCTCATCGACATGCGCCGCGAGTTCCAGGAATCGGGCCGCGACGAAATCTTCTCACGCTCGCTCGTCGCGCAGACCAAAGCCGCGCTCGAGCGCGGCGAACAGGCCCTCATTCTCCTCAATCGCCGCGGCTATTCCTTTGCTGTCATGTGCCGCGCCTGCGGCGAAAAACTCGATTGCCAGAACTGCGCCATCGCGCTCACACATCACAAAGCGGCGTCGGAAGATCTGGCCGAAGTCCGCGCCGGCCAGCGCCTCGAATGCCACTACTGCGGCTACCGGCGCACCGTTCCCGCCCGCTGCCCCAAATGCGACAGCGAGCATCTCTTCTACATCGGCGCCGGCTCCCAGCAGGGCGAGGAGCGCCTGCACGAGATCTTTCCCGGCGCGCGCATCGGGCGCATGGATCGCGACACGGTGCGCGGACGCGGCGATCTCGAACGGCTGCTGGCGCGCCTGCATTCCGGCGAAATCAATCTGCTCGTGGGCACGCAAATGATCGCCAAGGGTCACGACATTCACAGCGTCACGCTGGTCGGCGTGGTGGGCTGCGATCACTCGCTTTCGATGCCCGATTTTCGCGCCGCCGAACGCGTTTTCCAATTGATGACGCAGGTTTCAGGCCGCGCCGGCCGCGGCGATTTGCCCGGCCGCGTCGTCGTGCAAACCTACTATCCCGATCACTACGCGATTCTCGCCGCCTCTGCTCATGACTACGAGGCGTTCGTCCAAAGAGAAGAAAAATACCGCCGCTGGATGCATTACCCGCCCTTCGGCGTGCTCGCCAACGTCCTCGTGCAGTCGCAAAAAATGGAAGAAGCCGCAGGCTGGGCCGCTCTTCTCGGCAAGTATCTCGTCCAAAACCAGAACCCCGGAGGGGTGCGCGTGCTGGGGCCGTGCACCGCGCCCATCGCGCGCATCAAGAACGTCTACCGCTTCCACATGATTCTCAAAAGCGCCTCGCGCAAAGCCCTCAACGCCGCGCTGCGCGGCATGATCGCGCACGCCGACCAAGCCGGCATCCCCCGCCGCAACTTGATCGTCGACGTAGACGCATTGCGCCTGATGTGAGAGAAGCAGGGAACAAGCGATGCCGTCAGCGCATCGGCTATGACCACCAGTCAAACCGCAGCCGCCATCCGCGCTACAGTCAGCACGGTAATATCGTCTTCCTGGCCGAAGTTCTGCGCGGCGCTGGCCAGCGCGGCGGCCGCAGTGCCTTTGCCGAGCATCTCTGAGATGCGATCGAAGCCGAAGAGCTGCCCCACCGCGTCCTGTGCCTCGGCCACGCCATCGGTCATCAGCATGAGCGAGTCGCCTTCGGCCAGCTTAAAGCGCAAAACAGGGAACTCAACGCCCGCAACTACGCCCAGCGGTAGAGCTCCTTCTATCGCGAGTTCCCGCCCGTTGAAGTAAGGCGGCAAATGCCCCGCGTTGGCCAGCACGGCGTCGCCATCGAGCCCAATGCGTAGTGCCAGGCAAGTGGCAAGACCGCGGCCGCACATGCGCTCATTAAGCAGCGCCAGGATCTGTCGAGGATCGTTGGTGAAAGAAGCAGCCGTACGAATCGCGCCCACAATCAGTGTGGCCAGCATTCCCGCATGCAGTCCCTTTCCCGCAACATCTCCAACCACAACCAGAACGCTGCCGTCGGCTGCCTTCGGAAGCACCTGAAAGAAATCGCCGCCCACCTCGCGCGCGGGCCGGTATTCGCTCTGGATAGTCAGGCCGGGAGTGGCGGGCAAGTGCTCGGGGATGAGGTATTGCTGCACATTGCGCGCGGCAGCCATATCCTGTTCGAACGCCGCCTGGTGGAGCTGTTCGTCGCGAAAGCGCAGATACAGCACGATCAGCGTGACGAAAACGAACAGCGTCTGGCTGATGCCGCGGATGTCCACAGAGAATGGCCCCACGGGCATGAAGCGCAGGTCAGACATACGGAACATATGGGAGAAATAATTGGTCCACGCACCGGTCAATTGCACCAGAAGAAGCGAGAGCGCGATGGCTACGGATCCGGCTTTCCGTTCCAGAAGCAGCCCCAACGCCGCCAGCAGGCTGATGACGATCGGCAGGTTGGAGCCGATCGTGAAAAGCCATAAACCCGCCCAATGGGCCTGAAACGCAAAGCCGTAGACTGCATGGGCCGCGACAATCGCATTCAAAGACGCGACCGCCAGAATCCAACGCCGAAAGCGCAGACAGATCTGCGAAAGAAAGAGGTAAGAACTCAGAGTGACCAGCATGTATCCCGCAAACACCAGCGTCGGTCCCCAGGAGCGGCGCATCACGGAATCGCTCGCAGCCAGGAATCCACCTGTGTAGGAAACGAGCGCTGAGCCGACGCAATAGATGCCAAGCAAAATGTATTCGACGCGATTGCGCTGCGCGCTGAACAGAACGAAAGCAATGCAGCCGGCGGCCAGCATCGACAGCAGGCAGAAATTCCAGGGCAGGTTCGCAACCACGCCGCGATACTGATAGAGCGCGGTCCGGGTGCTGACCGTCGACAACAAGCCGATTTCGGGGGTGTGACCAAAACGCTCCGCGCCCGAGGTGTAAAAGGGAAACAGGCCCGTCGTTGTCGCACCGACCCATCGCCGCAGAGCGATGTGTACTGTGGATCCTTTAATGAGTCCCGGCGGAATGGCAAAGGTCAGGTCCCGATCGAAGGGAGACTCGGGCTTTGGCTCCCACCTGCCAAAGCGGCCCACCGACACTCCTTCCACATATACCTCGTAGACCTCGTCGATCCCGCCCATGCCGATGGCAAGCTCGCGCCCCTCAAGCTGCTTGGGCAGTTCGACCGTCGTTCTGTACCAGTGAAATCCAGGCAGTATGTTCAAACCGGACGATCGTGCCGGGCTCGTGGTTTGCGACCACTTCGTGTCGTCGAAGTCCGCTCGCGCCCACGTCAGGTCATCGCCCTCATGAATCCGCCACGCGTCGAGGACAACGACATCGTTCGATGCGGGCAGCTGCGCCAAGCCGGGCAGTCGAGCGAGCGCGAGCAGCAAAACCAGCAGCAGTTTCTTCATACGGAGACTGGGGATACCATGAGGCCTTGGCAAACTTGAGGAAGATGGTCGTGTTACCCGGGGGGAATCTGTGTGCTCCAACGCCTAAACTGAGGTCCGCATCAACCAAGCGCGGCCTGGACGAACGCCGCCCGTCGCGGACCGGCCGCCATAGCTTTTGTCAGTCCTTAGCTCTTCGATTCGCCCGGCTGCAACGCGTGCAGTTCCTTGCCGGGCTTGAAGCGCACTGCCTTACCGGGAGCGATGTTGACCTCAGTCCCGGTCCGGGGATTGCGGCCGATGCCGGTTTTGCGCGCGCGCACGCTGAACACGCCAAAGCCGCGCAGTTCAATGCGCTCGCCGGCCGCCAAAGCCTGCTTCAGTCCCTCGAAGACCGTGTCCACTGCCGCTTCTGCCTTGGTCCGCGGCAGACCCGTGCGCTCAACCACGTTGTGAACGATGTCCTGCTTGATCAATGGAGTCTCCTCGCTCGCCGTGAACTGGGTTTGACCTTCGTATGACCTACATCGCTCATAGTACAGATTTTGCGGCCATTAGGGAACTGGGGATTGAGGATTTCCGGATTTTTCTCTCCCCGGCAGTTCCGGCTGGCGAGGTTGCCCCATCCTGAACGCGTCCCGCGCGTTTAGGGTGGGATCGCACGAACCTCAATCTCCCTTTCTCGCTTCAGCACGAAAGCCCGGTGTCCAAATCTCACCGTTGAGATGTGGGACGGCACGAACATGAATGCGCAGGTCTTGTATCAGGGCGCGGCTTTCAGCCGCGCCGAAAGATGCCCTGAAATAAAAGGGGGGCTTCAGCCCCTGAGCGATCGTTTCATCGAAATAGCACGGCCGAAACCGCCCCCTCATTTGGTAGTGGATCAGTTTGAATCTGGCGTGAAAGGGCACGACTTGACAGGCTGCTGAAAAACTAAATCGAGAGGCTCGTTTTGAAAGGGCACGGATTTAT
>JARLFZ010000010.1 GCA_031296305.1 Occallatibacter sp.
CCACAGCTGACCTTCATCGATTCTGGTCCACAAACAGTTCACCCCAAAGGAAAAACCTCCAAGGTAGCCTTGGAAGTTATAGAAAAATAGTAGGTTATTGGTTGCGGGGGCTGGATTTGAACCAGCGACCTTTGGGTTATGAGCCCAACGAGCTACCGGGCTGCTCCACCCCGCACTCTTATCTTAGCAAGCGATGTAAACGTGGTCAATCGCCCAGCGGGCCGTCGCGCCATCGCCGTCAGCAGATTTTCTACGGTGTTATTGAGAAATGCGGGCATTTGCAGGGAATCGCGCCCGCCCGCAGATTTACTCCAGCTCAACCGCAGAGCTTACTTAATGTCGGTTCCGGCTTCGTCCTCTTCGCCTTCGACAGAAATGCGCAGCGAGCGCAGAAAGTGCAGATCGTTCTGGGTGAAGGTTCCCATCTGGCTACCGGCTTCGGCGTTGGCATCGCGCGCCTCGGCGCTTTTGGCCATCGCCACCACCTCGTTCAGTCCGATCGTCGCCTCCAGCATCAGAAGCACGTCAAAGCCATACTTGCGGATGTCCTGCACCACGCCCGCAATCTGCTCGCTCTCAATTACCGACTCATGGATGGCCTCGCCAAGTTGCTGAATCAGCTCGCGCAGACGGGATGTCACGGGTACCTCCAGGAGCGGCGGCCCACACCCGATTCGATGCAGGTTGCGGCGTGGAATCTCTCTACCTTACTGCCAATCCCTTTTGAGAGCAACCCGGGAACCGCTACCATGGCACAAGGCGTCACGGACCGCTGCTACCATCATAAACGGAATGAGACCTCGCATCATTGGCCGCGCCCTGGGCGTCGGAGTGCGCGTCGCCGGGCGCATGGCCGGGCAGCTTCTGGAGGGCCGCCCACAATCCGCGGCTGCTGCTCCTCAATTTCATCAAGCGGTTCCAGTTGCCCGCTCCCAAGCCCAGAGTTCCAACCATCAGAATCGCGCCGCCGGCAAGGCCGCAGCCCACGCTACGGTTCAGGCTGCGCAATCTATGGGCCAGGCCAGTCATTCCGTGAGCCGCGGCGTGGGCGGCTTTTTGCGTCCCTTCCGCCGCGTGGGCGGCATTCTCTGGCTCGAAGTGACCGGCGTCTTTTTTCTCCTTCCCGTCTTTGTCTTCGCCCCCTCGCTTTGGCGCGAAATCCAGGCCTACACGCATAACGGCGACCACAGAACGCTCTGGGTCACGGCGGGTGTGGTGGCGGTGTTTCTTTACCTCGGTGTCAGCTCATTCTGGCGAGCGCACCGCCGCTCCAAGCGGAGCTAGTTCTCCGACCGTTTGAAGAAGAACCTTCCGTGTCCAATCCTTTTCGCACCGGTCGCGGAGTTGTTCTTGGCTAAGCATTCTGCGGCGCTGTCGAGCCGGAACTGCTCAGCCATATTGGCGCCACCTCTGCCGCGGCGCCGCCGCGTAGTTCAACTGCACTAGCACAATGGCCGCGATGCTCAGCCGAACTAAGAAGGCTTGTCCTGGATGGCTTTGACGGAACGGAAAGCGACCGCGCCCAGCAGCATCATCACTAAGATCAGCGCCATCCACAAAAGCGCCGGATGCTTTTCCGTGAAGGGCCGCATATCGGGGCGCGGCTGGTAGGCGGAGTTTGCAGTCTCCGCTCCCAACTGCGTCGCGACTGCGTTGTCTGCAGGAACGAACAGCGCAGCGTAGTCGTATTGCGGCGCGGCCAATGCGGAGTCGCCGTAGTAGAGCGTATACGCGGCTCCGGCGGCTGCGTCAAAGCAAAGATCGCGCTCCATCATTTCCAGCCGGATCGACGTGATTTGTACGGGTGCGTCGTCTCCATTCTCAATCGTCACCGTCCACTTGGTCGGGCTGTCGAGATCGGACGGCGCATCGACGGCCAGGTGCTCTTCGTCGATGCGGTGGCCGTTCTGAATGCTGTGCACGCGGAGAATATTGCCGTTGAATGTGAACGGCTGTGGCGGCGCGGTGGAGTCGTCGGCAGGCGGCCGCGCAACCGGCGCAACTTTCACTTGCACATCGCGGCTGAAGCTGGAGGGTTGCGCGCCGGGCACGAACACGATGCGACCCACCGGAGTGCGCGCTGGCACCGTGAACTCGAAGACCGAGTCGCGGCCCTTCTGCGTGCCCGTCGCGGTCTGGGTAACCGTCACATACTTCGGCAGGACTACCGGCACTTCCACCACGGAAAGCCCGGTCACGTTCTGTGGCGTGATGAGTCCGGCAATCTGAAAGTGCAGAAAACGGAAATCCGATTGTGGCAAATGAAGAATGGTGCTGCGCCCCAGCCGCTGCTGCGTGAGATCGAAGATCGTGAATGAACCCAGCTTGGTTCGGGAAACGCTGGTCTGCGTCTGACTGCCTGAAACCGCGACCGTTGCCAGAAAATTACGCCCGTCAATGTTGAGCTGTATATCGCTGTAGCTGCCAGAGGGCATCGCGGCATCGAAGACCGTCTGGTTTCCACTTTTGCCCACGTTGAGCAAGGAGAGGCTTTGGCCGGCGGAGGCAACGGGCGCGGCCACTCGCAATACATACGGCGTCTCAGTAGTGCTCTGGTACAGCCGAAGGTCCGCGAGCCCGACCAAGGCGTGAGCAAAAACGCCCGGGTCGACCACCGCGCAGGTTTGTCCGGCCGACGGTGCGGGCTTCACCACCGGCCGCTCGAATTGAAAGTAGCGAATCTCCGGCGTCGGGGCCGTAAAAATAAGCAGCCAAAAGGCGGCGAGCCATCTCATGAGTTTTCTTCTTTCCGGCCGCGCAGGTTCAGCCAGTCACGCTGATAGACAAAGCTGACCGCAAGCAGCAGCACACCCAGGCCGATAAAACTCAGGATGCGGAATCCCTGGCTGAGCTGGCTTATGTCGATAAGAAATACCTTGGCAATGGTCGCGGCCAGCAGCACCAGCGCCTGCCAGCGCAGGAAAGCCGAGCGCCGCAGAAAGCCGGCAGTGAGAAGCGCCGCCCCATACAGCATGAAAAACGCCGAGTACGTGAATTGCGCGTACATCTCGTAGTCCCCGAGCAGTTGGGTTTCGCCGCGCCAGCATAAAAACCACCAGAAGCTATGAATTTCCAAACTGATGGCGATCAAAGCCAGCGCGTTCACAGCCAGCACGCCCGCAGCGGCCAAGTTGCGCCAAGGGATCACCGCAGTCGGATCCTCCTCGTCGGACGTATGCTTCGCCAGCCAAGCCACGAAGGCAAAAATTGCAATGGCCACGCAGTAGGTTCCAAAGCGCTCATTCAGGAAAGGCCGAGTAGCCGTCGGCGGATTCACGGCCAGCAGCGCGCCCAGGCCGAGCACCAGGCAGATAAGCGCGAAGGCCCTCACCAGCGACGACCGCACGCGCACCGCCGCCCACAACAGTACCGCGCCCTCCACCAGCCAGCCAACCGTCATCCAACGGCCCTGCGTCTTCAGTGGAATTGCAATGGTGAGAAAGACAATCGCCATGGCCAGGTGCAGTGGTGGAAGCAAGACGGGTCCAGCGCGCAATACGCCTCGCTCCGGTAGCCGCATCAGAAACAGATAGTATGCGGCAAACGCCACTGCCAGCCACGGCCCGGCCCAATTCACCACCGCCGCAGGAAGCAGGCAATAGAATCCCAGAAAGCTCAGCGCCGCATTGCCCACAGGCAACATCACCAGTGCCAGCGCGTCCCAGCCGCGCATCCCTCCGATCTCATCCAGCGGCGCGTGCACCAGACGCGGCGCCAGCGAGGAGATCAGGAAGAAGCAGCCGAGAAAAATCGCGGTGCGCGCGGCCTCCCACTGCGCGTAAAAGACGAACCACCAAGCGAGGACAAACACTGCCGTGCCCGCTGAAGCCACAAAGAGCAGCCGCGACCACGGACGCAGCGCCACCAGCACCAGCACCGCAACATCGAGCACCAGCAGGTAGCTGAAGAGCGTGATCTCGTGGTTGCCGCCCGTCGAAACTAGCGCGGGCGTAACTAACCCGCCGGCAACGGCGTAAAGCGCGAGCAACTCGCTATCTTGCACCCATGCCATCAGTCCGTTGAACGCAGTGACGGCAATCATGGCCCCAAAGGCAACGCCCGCCGGCACCAGCGCGTACACCTGGTAAGCCGCCCACAGCGAGAGATAAAGCGTTCCGCTGCCCACTGCCTTCAGAGAGTAGGAAAATGCCGCGAATCCACGTTTTTGAAAGCGCTCCGACCATACGATCAGCGCCACGCCCGCCAGCAATCCCGAAAAGATGCGGCCGGTGGGGCCGATCCAATGATTGTCGAATGCCAGTTTGAGGAACCAGGCCACGCCGATGAGCACGGCCAAAATGCCTATGCGGTTGAACCACTGCGAGCCGATGCGGCTTTCAAGCGACGGCGAATCCAATGACAGCGAACTGCCTTCCTCGATCTGCCCGAAGCTGAAGAATGGAGGCGGTTCAGCCGCCATCGTAGGCTCGAACGGCGAAGCCGCGGGATGCGCGGCAGGCTCTGGCGCGACAACCACTCTTTCCGCCGGAGGTGCTGCCGCTGGCCCCGATTCCTCAACCTTCGTCGCAGGCGGCGAGAATCCCGCGGTCGCAGGCGCGGCAGGAATCGCTTGAGTGGCTTCACGCGGCGGCTCAGATGGAGCTGCCGACTGCCGGGCGAGGCCCTCGAGCCTGGTCTCCAGAGAACGGATGCGGCTCATCAAATCCGTCATCTCTCCGCGCACTCGGTTCGTGCGTGAAGTCGCCGTCACGATCGCCACAATGGGCAGAGCAATGATCGCGCCAACCACCAAAACAATTAGAAAGACGATGGAATCCATAGTCGTAATTTCCCGGAATTATATGCTCATTTGCCCCGCCCAGCGTTAAAAAGCGTCCGCGCCAGGAAATCCGAAAGAATCTCTCAGCCTTTCGGCCGGGGCCGCGCCGCCGGCGCCTTCCGCGTCAGGTGCCACACCCCCACAGCCAGCGCCATCACGCCCAGCCCATACGCCAGCACCGCTATCTCGCCGCGATGAATCTGCCAGCCCTTCCAAATCGCCAGAGCTGCGGCGATCAACATCACAATTCCTCGAATGCGGTTCATGCTCGCGCCTTCCCTGCTGGATTCCTCCAAGCTGCGGAGGACGCATCCATTCTAGAGTTCTAATCGCATGAAGGAGTACAGAATCCTGGGTGACCCACATCGCGCTTTTGAGACGTGGAACAACACGAACTCCAATTCAACTCGTTTACTCCATCCCAAACTGGGATAGCCACCGATTGACCCCTGCCCCCCGCAGTGCCTATGTTGAAAGAGGTGATGTTCCCCCCGTCCCCGAAGGACCCACCATGCCCGATCCCGTTTCGCCGCCGTTTACCGCGCCCCTCAAGAAGACCGCACTCAACTCCACGCACCGCGCCCTGAAAGCGAAAATGGTCGACTTCGGCGGCTGGGACATGCCGGTTGAATATCCCTGCCCCGGCGGCGGCCTCATCGCCGAGCACATGGCCGTGCGTACCGGCGTCGGCCTTTTCGACGTCAGCCACATGGGCCAGATCCAGTTCCGCGGCCCCGGCTCACTCGCCGCCGTGCAGCAAATCACCATGAACGATGCCTCGAAGCTCGAGAATGGCCAGGCGCACTACTCCGCCTTGCTCACGCCCTCGGGCACCTTTGTCGACGACATCCTCGTACACCGCCTCGGCCCGAACGACTATCTGCTCGTGGTCAACGCGGGCACCAAGGATAAAGACTTTGCCTGGATCTACCGGCAAGTTGGCCGTTCGCCGGGCATTCATTTGGGCGACTACTCCGGCTTCTACTCGCAGCTCGCCTTGCAGGGCCCGCGCTCGCTCGAGACTCTCGCTAAACTCACCAAGGTCGATCTCGCCGCCATCAAAAATTACTGGTTCACCTGGGGCACAGTCGCCGGCATTCCAAATGTGATAGTCGCTCGCACCGGCTACTCCGGCGAAGACGGCTTCGAGCTCTACATTTCTGCCGACGAAACTACCACCGCCAACGCGTGGGACGCGCTGCTCGACGCGGGAGCGGAGTTCGGCATCCGCCCCTGCGGCCTGGGCGCGCGCAACACCCTTCGCCTCGAAGCCGGCATGAGCCTCTACGGCCACGAAATCTCTGAAGACATCAATGTCTTCGAAGCCGGCCTCACGCGCTGGCTCAAGCTCGACAAAGGCGATTTCATCGGCCGCGACGCCCTGCTGGCGATTCAGGCCGAGGGTGGACCTAAGCGCAAAATCATCGGCCTCGAAATGGTCGAGCGTGGAATCGCCCGCGACTCGTATCCGGTTCACTCGCTCGCGGGCGAACCCATCGGCGTCATCACCTCCGGCTCACCCGCGCCGTTCCTCAAAACCAACATCGCCATCGCCCTCGTGCCCACGAGCATAGCCGAGTCGGGCGCAGACGTTCTCGTCGATGTACGCGGCAACCGCGTCCGCGCCAAACAAGTGCCGCTGCCCTTCTACAAGCGGCCGAAGAAGGCTTGAATTTGGTGCCGCACCATGACCGCGACCATTGCAACGTCGGCGCAAACCGAACTCACCGGCTCGGTCCTCGTCCTCATTCAATTTGACGTCTCTGAAGAACTGCGTCTCGACCAGTTGCAGCGGGCTGTCGACGCGCGCACCGTGCAGCAGCCCAGGATCAAGCACTCGGTACCGGCCTACGTGCGTTACCAGCGGCCCCCGGTCGTCGGTCCGCTCGATCCCCTCATCCTCAGCGGCGGCGAGCGGCTCGAAGGCGAAATCAAGTACTACGATTACGGCGTCGTCAGCGTCATCTACCAGCTCGCCTTCTCGGGCGACTGGGAAAGCCTCGTCCATCTCGCCAGCCGCTGGGTCTGGGACGTCGACTTTGCGGCGCGCGTCGAGCCCATCGTGCGCCAGCGTCTCGAGCGCAACGCGGCCGCGCTCATCAACCCCTACGCGCGCTGGCTTAGCGAAGACTACTTCATCTTCCATCTGCGTAATGAAGAAAGCGCGCAAACGGCTGCCGACCTCGAACGCGATCACGGCCTTGAGATCGCGCAAATCGTACGCGGCGACCGCATGCAGCTTTCCCCGGGCGAGTGCGCCGAGGTGTTGCAATCGCGCATCTCCTACTACGCCACCGACCTCGCCGTCATCGGTTGGAACGCGGCGTTTCTCTATGACAGCGCCGCCGGCGCTGAGACTGCCATTCAACTCCTCGAGTACGCCAACTCCCAGCTCCTCGAGTTCCGCCACTACGACGAGTTGCTCACAGGAATTCTCTCGAATGTCTACGACTCGCTCGAGCGCAAACGCGGTTTTCCCGCGCGCTGGCGCATGGCGCGCCGGGCTACGCGCCTTCACACCGTGCTGCTCGACATCGCCGAGCTCACCGAGCGCGCCGACAATTCCATCAAGTTTTTGAGCGACATGTTTGCCGCGCGTCTTTACCGCCTTGCGGCCACAAAGGTCGGAGTACCTGATTACAAGGATCTTGTAGCCCAGAAACTCAAAACCGCCGAAGACCTTTACCACGACATGATCGAGCAATTCAACCAGTCACGCGGCTTCTTCCTGGAAATCGTAGTCATCCTTATCCTGCTCGTAGAGCTCGTCTATCTCTTTCTCGGCAAAGTGGCGTAGAGGGCGGCGCGAAGCCACCTTCCCGCATTCTCCAGGAAAACTCTTGCCATCTCCCCGGCGTCTCCATCAGAATCCGAAGTACCGGGGGGCGGGGGCGGGGTTCCCTGGCACGGGTGAATCCTTATAACGCACCGGCAACGGGCAGGCGCCGCAAGTGATTGAGCCGCTGGACGATGGAAGGGTGAAGGGAGCTTGGCATGGGGACATTTTCCTGGCAGACGTGGAACAGCGGTCCATTCAGCATCGAGCGCAAGCCGGGCGGTAAGCCGGGCACGGTGGTTCTCTGTTTTCATGGGCCGTTCACCACGCGCGATGCCTATAGCAGCCTGCCCACTATGTCGTTGAAACAAGTGCTCGAGCTGGAACCGGCGCCGGGCGAGGATCCGCCGGTTAAAAACATCCTCGACCTGACCGGGTGCCCTTTCATGGATTCGAGCGGTCTGGGCATCATCGTTTCGCACATGGTGCGCTGCAACAAGAAGGGAATGAAGATGATAGCCGCGGGGATGACGCCGCGGGTGCGCGAGGTCTTCCGCCTGACCAGGGTTGACCACGTGGTTCCCATCGCCGCCTCGGTGGAGGAAGCAGAGGCGCTCTGAGCAGGGTCGAAGGCGGGATCGAAAAAGCAGGGAATGGCGGCTGAGTTGGGGCAGCAAAATCGAGTTTTGTTGCTGCTGAGGGGTGAAAGCGTGTAAGCCCAATGAAATCAGCGCTAATGTTCGTTTTTCTGCTGCCAGAAAGGGGTCAAACGTTCGCTTGGTAGCTGCCAAACACCCCCGGAATGTTCGTCTGGGGCTTCGCGATTTTTTGAGACAAGTTAATCAGAATTGCGCGCATTTTGGGTGCGTGTGAAACGAGAATTTCGCGAATAAGCGAGCGCGGGAATAGAGAATTTCGCATAAGCACGTCAAAACGGGTTATATCGGGCGATCTTGGGCAGTTTTGGGGACGAGAAAGCGTTTACTTGGGTCGGAGAAACGGGGACTGAGGGACTAAGGGACTGGAGAGGGCGTGACCGAAGAGCAACCGCAGGTCCTTCGACTCGTCCCGGCACGCCGGGACTCGCTCAGGATGACATCCGATCTTTGGCGCTCAGGATGACATCCGATCTTTGGAGCTGAGGATGACAGGTTCTTTATGGATCAGGAAAACGCGAAGTACGCGGCAAGGTTCGCTCAGCCGCCGCTCTCGAGCCGTGCGCCGAGCTGCCGGATGACGCGATGGGCCGAGAGCGCCGCGCCCTCCTGCCAGCCCACGATGTGGCTGGTATGGTCGCCCGCAAAATAGATGCGCCGGTCGGGGGCCTGCAATGTGGCCAGGGTCTTCTGGTCGCCGAGGTTGAAGCTGATCCACGAACCAAGGTTCCAGGGGATCTGGCCCCAGCTAATGTAGACGGGCTTTGTAAGATCCTTGCCATGACCCGGATGCAGCAACTCAACCGACCGCCGCGACGCCTCGAGCTTGGCCTGCATGTTGGGCAGATGCCCGAATTTGTAACCATTCGCCGTGGTGGCCCGGTAGACGGGTGGCATGGTGGCCAGCACATCGGCGAGCGGCGGCGAGCCGGGCCTGAACTCCATGGAGTAGCCGCCGACGAGAATGCCCTTCTCTGAGAACAGCCGCGCGCTGGGATACCAGACCAGATCGACCATCTGCTGGAGATAGGAGATGCCGCCGTAGATGTTGGCTTCCGTCTCCCAGAAGCGCGGCGCTTCCCAGGCGACCTTGTAAGCGCAGTCGTATTCCACCTTGTCGAGCAGCGCGCGCATCGGCGGCCCGAAATCGGCATCGAGGGTGCGCGCCAAGGTAAGTGGCATGGCGCAAATGCAGTAGTCGGCGGCAATTGTCTCTTCGACACCGGAACTCGACTTGCAGGTGACCGTGACGCCCGCGTCTGACTGGCGGATGCGCGTCACTGCGGCGTCGTAACGGATCACGGAGTCGAGCCGCTGCGCAAAGGCCATAGGAATGCGATCCATGCCGCCGATGGGCTGGAACATGGTTGGCTGCCAGTCGATGGTCTCCTCAACCAGCATGCCGAATAGTAGATCGGCATCGAGAAGCTCACGCATCGCCAGTGGATCGTTGACCGCGGGCTCCGCGAGCTCTGCGCCCGGCGGAATCTTGAAGCCCGAACGGTCAGTCCCGCGAAAGAGGAGATCGCGATTGAGGTCGCCGTATTGGCTCAAAAACTCAATCATGCGCTCGCGGTCGCCGTCGGTGAACTCTTCATCGAGCGCGCCCTTGCGCACACATTTGGCCAACAGCTCCGAGATGTGTCCGCGGGTGTCGTTGAAGACACGGCGCTCGGGCACGGCTACGCCGCCGTTCAGCTTGTCGGCTTGCATCAGCGCGCTGCGCGAGGAGTTCACCTCGACTTCAAGCGCGACACCGAGCTCGTGGCAGTAGCCGAGCATGGTGTGGTGCGTAGAGGGCAGGCGCGCGGGTCCAGCGTTGAAGTAGTGGCCCTCGTCAAACGTGCAGGTCTGGCGGGTGCCGTCGACGAAATCCACTTCGGTTCCGTTGCGGATGCTCCAGTTGCGGCCGCCGGGTCGCTGCCGCGCTTCGAGAATGGTGCACGACCACCCCGCTTTGCCCAACTCGTAGGCTGCCACCAGGCCTGCAATGCCTGCGCCGAGAATCACCACGCGCGTGCCTTTGCCGTCGACGAGTCGAAGAGGCTCGGTTTCGGCGGCTACGGGCACGGGCAGCAGGCCGAGTGACTGCATCAGGACGAAGGCGGTGCCGTATCCGCCGGCCTGGCCGGCACGCATCAGAAACTGACGTCGGGTGAGGCTCATAGTCTTAGGCTTTCTTGCGCGGTTCGGGGAATCGATTGGGGAATCAGGGCCTGATGAAAGATTTATAGCAGCAATGCGCGGAGGTTGGATGGGAATTTTCGGGATCTGCGGCGTGGCTCAGGATTTCGCCGCCATCGAGACAGAATTACGCGATTCGAATATGCGCTTGACGGCAGGCTATCCACCATTTCGCAGAAAACGAGAAAGAGTGGGGCACGCACGAACGCGGACGGGGACGTCCGCATTACAGCCGGCCGGGAGGCCGGCGGTACATCGGCCTCCTCAAACCTGCATCACTTCGGCTTCTTTTTTCTGCGAGAGCTCTTCCATGCGGCGGATCTCGCCGTCGGTCATCTTCTGGACTTCTTCGAGGGCGCGCTTCTCATCGTCCTCGCTGATCTTCTTTTCCTTGGCGAGCTTCTTGAGGGCGTCGTTGCCGTCGCGGCGCACGTTGCGGACTGCCGTGCGGTGCTCTTCGAGGACTTTATTGAGGTGCTTGCAGACATCGCGGCGGCGCTCCTCGGTCATGGGCGGGACGGGGATGCGAATGAGCTTGCCATCGGACTGGGGATTGAAGCCGAGATCGGCGGCCTGGATGGCCTTTTCAATCTCCTTGAGGATGCTGGGGTCCCAGGGCGAGATGGTGATGAGCTGCGGCTCGGGCGCCGACACCTGTGCCATCTGGTTGATGGGGGTGAGCGTGCCGTAGTAATCCACCTTGACCTGGTCGAGCATGTGCACGCTGGCGCGGCCAGTGCGCGTGGAGGCCAGGTTGGCCTGGAATGCGGCGACCGCGTGGTCCATGCGCCGCTTGAGATCGCCGTAAAGGTCTTTGAGCGCCGGAATGCCGGCCATGAAAGCTGTCATCGTAGATGGTCCTCGGTCTAGCGAATTCGCCAACGGTTATTCTACAACTCCGAGGGATGAAGGACTTATGGCTGGTGATCTTTGTGGCAGTCGACCGCTCGATGATTGAGTGGACTCTAGGCGTTGACATTGTGAGAATTTATGGTAAGCTGGAAGCTCGGACGGGTGCGCTGACCATTTCAGTGCTCAGAGCGGTTGCTCTCCCGGCCGACCTTTCTGGGGCCGTCACTGACGGCCCCTTTAGTTTTTTGATCAAAGACCAATTGCAACGAGAGATTGAAGGATTCATGTACCTCTTATATCTTGACGAGTCCGGCTCAGTTGCTGACGCCGATCAGCGCCATTTCGTTCTCGCCGGTTTGAGCGTGTTTGAACGCTCAACTCATTGGATCGAGCAGGAATTAAATCAAATAGCTTTGCGGTTCGCTCCTGACCCTAACTGCCCGTACGATGTCGAGCTGCATGCCTCACCGATGCGCAATGGGAGGAGCGGATGGAGATCCCATTCAGTTCCTTCACGTCTTCAGGCGATCCGAGATGGGCTTGAAGTGGTCCGTCGCCACCACCCACGAGATGTTCGTCTATTTGCCGCGGCGCTAAATAAGCAGAATTTCTCCGGACAGGATATTGCGCATGAAGCATTCACGCAGGTCTGCAGCCGTTTTGATTTGTTCTTAATGCGTCTTTACCAGGGAAAGGGTGACAAGCAACGCGGCATGATTATCTTTGACAAGTCGAACACAGAGGCACGTATCCAAGCGCTTGCAAGGGACTTCAAATATTCGGGCCACCAGTACGGAATGATCCGTAACTATGCGGAAGTTCCAGCTTTTCTGGACTCGAAAGCCTCAAGACTCATTCAATTGGCAGACTTGGTGGCGTTCGCAGTCTTTAGACACTACGAGCACAATGATTCTCAGTTCTTTGAGATTATCGAAAAATGCTTTGACTCTGACGGCGGGGTAGTGCACGGTCTCTATCACCGTTAGTCCCCTTACGAAATGGTCGCCGTACTTGTGACGGTTGCCGCCTGTTCGTGCGCGTGGTAGCTCGAGCGGACCAGCGGGCCGGATTCTACGTGGCGGAAGCCCATTTTGAGCACTTCGGATTTTAGTTCGGCGAACTCGCGGGGGGTGTAGAGGCGCTTCATGGGGAGATGATCGCGCGAGGGGCGCAGATACTGGCCGATGGTGAGGATGTCGCAGCCGACTGCGGCTAGATCGCGGAAGACTTCGAGGAGTTCGTGGGTTTCTTCGCCGAGGCCGACCATCACGCCGGACTTGGTGACGCCTTCGGGCCGCAACTCTTTCGCGTAGCGCAACAATTCAAGGGAGCGCTCGTAGCGCGCGCCGGAGCGGGCCACGCGATAAAGGCGCGGGACGGACTCGGTGTTGTGGTTGAGCACATCGGGCCGGGCGTCCACGACCGTGCGAATGGCATCGCGGTCGCCCTGGAAGTCGGGGATGAGAACTTCTACGCGGCAGCCGGGGGCCTGGCGGCGAATCTCGTCGATGACCATGGCGAAGACGCGCGCGCCACCCAGCAGATCGTCGTCGCGGTTGACGCTGGTGACCACTGCATGGAGCAGCCCTAACTGGGCGACCGCCTCCGCGATCCGGCGCGGCTCGTCAAAATCGATGGGCTCGGGACGGCCCTTGGGGACGGCGCAAAATCCGCAGCGGCGCGTGCAGAGGTTGCCGAGCATCATGAAGGTGGCGGTTTTGTGGTGCCAGCACTCGCCGATGTTGGGGCACTGCGCGCTTTCGCATACCGTGTGCAGGCCGAGCGATCGGGCCAGGCGCTTGAGGGAGTGATAATTTTCGCCCACGGGGGCGCGGGCCTTGAGCCAGTCCGGCTTGGGGGCGGGGGTGCGGCGCGCGGGCTCGATTTGGACTAGGTCCATCACGCTTTTATTGTAGCGGGGGCGAGAAGAGCAGGGAACGAGGGAACAAGAAAGCAGGAATTAAGGGAGCGAGATGGGAGGCGGTGTGGCGCAATGCTCTGAGGCGATGGAAAAGACGTTCCTCAGGGGTTAAACAGGCTGCGGAAAAGTCCGAAGATCGCGAAAGACCTCCCGCAGGGGCTAAAGCCCCACATTGATTTTGCGTAACTTGCGGCGCGAGTAAACTCGCGCCCTGATACAAAGCACGATTTATGCAACCAGATCGAGGTTGGATCGACGCGTAGCTTCAGTGAAAAACGTTTGGCATTGTAGCCAGAATGTAGGGCGCTGACGAAAAGCAACCGCAGGTCCTCGACTCCGTTGGGAGCATGGAATGCTCCCAACTTCGCTCAGGATGACAAATTCATTTTGATGCGAACTTCTGACTCAGCACATTAGTGCAGGTTCTTGCGCACGTCGGTGCGGACGAGGTAGAGGAAGAAGACCAGGTTCAGCAGGCCCTGCACCAGGGAGGCGGCAATGTGCTGCGTGGTGAACGACCATAGGAACCAGCCTGCCAGCAGCGCGACCGCAGCCAGAGTGAGCGCCCAGGCCCAGCGCAGCAGGAGCAGCATGCCGAGTCCTGCTGCGACAAACAGGGCGGGAAAGATCAAATAGAGAGCTCCGACGCGGCCCTGGACGACGTAGACTACGGCGACCACGGCGAGCAGGATCATGTAAGCGCTCATCGCCATGAGGCCGGGAAGCTTCAACAGCTTGGCGGGCTCGGAGTTCGCCTTGACGGGCGGCCCGGGCAGGCCGGTTGCGGGCGGATGCGAATTGGCGTCAATACTCATCGTGTTTGCAGGTGGGACTCATAGTGTGTGCAGGTAGGCGAGGAGATCGCTGAGTTGGTCGTCGGTGAGTGCTGTGGCGGGCATGTCACCGCGCCCGTGCAGGGTGACTGCTGTTAGGCGCTCGTCGGTGGGCGGCGCGCCGGAGGGCATGGCTTTGAGTTTCGTGAGCGCTTGCAGGCCCGGCCCATGCAGGGAATGCGTCGATGTGGGATAGTGGCAACGCGCGCATTTGGCCTGGTAGACCGCGGCGCCGCGTGCCTCCTGCGGTGTCCATTCGGAAGACGGCTTCGACGGCGGCAGTTGACGGCAGCCGGCCATACCGAGGGCGGCGGCGGAGATGGCAAAAACCATAAAAGAATTGCGCAAGAACATTTGCCTCCCATGATACCGCGCATGGAGTGGCTCAGGATGTGCAATTGCGGCGCGCGCGTGGCTGCTCACTCCGCGGCGGCAATGGCTTCGGCGATGCGGTCGATGGCTTGCTGCTCGGTGTCGCTGCCGGGGAGGTGATTGTTGACCAGGATCGAGAAGGCCACCACGCGCCCGCTGGCCGCTGTCACGTAGCCGGAGAGCGCGTTTGCCTCGTCCAACGTGCCGGTCTTGGCCCACATTCTGCCTTTGAACGGAGCGTTCTTGAAGCGATTGTCGAGCGTGCCGTCTACGCCGGCGATGGGCAGCGTGTCGCGCCAGGCCGCTCCCCACGGCTGATGCGACGCGTACGCCAGCAGGCGCGTGAAGGCGCGCGGAGAAATCTTGTCCTTGGCGCTCAAACCGGAGCCGTCGTAGAAAAAGAAATCGTTGTCGTCGATACCAGCGTCGACCAGGAACTGCCGAACCACGCGCGTGCCTTCTTCAAAGCTGCCGTCGCTGCCGAACGTCTTGCCGAGCAGGCGGAGCAGTATCTCGGCGTGCAGGTTCTGGCTGGTCTTGTTGATGACTTTGATGTCCTGGGCCACGGGCACGGAGATGCGCGCGGCGAGCACGCGCCGGCCCTCGGGAGCGCCGGCAATCGTGGCGAGTTGAACGGGCGCCAGCTTCAGCGGTTTCTCGCGCTCTTCGGCAAAATCGCCCGTGCCCGTTGCATACTTGTGGCGCGATTCGGGATCTCCGCTGACCTTGATGCCGCGGCGCAGAAGGGCTAGCTTGAATGCGTCGGCGGTGAACTCCGCGGGGTCTTCGACGGCCATGGAAACGTGCAGGCCGCTGGCGGGCACCGTGCCCCAGGTGCGCACCAACGTCAAGCCGGGGCGGCGTTCCAGGCCGGGTTGGGCGGTTTCGCCGGCCGCGGCGGGCTTCATGCTGTTGTCCACTGTAAAGTAGTCGACGTCGGGAACCCACTCGGCCTGCGTGTGGCCGCTGCCGGCAGGATGCTCGATGACGTTCAACTCGTCGGTATTTTCGTTGAAGGTGAGAGCGGAGACCGGTGCGCCGTAGCTCCACTGCAAGTCGTCCCAGGCCCAGCCCTGCCCCCAGGGCTCGTCGAGAAAGTAGGTGTCGTCGCCTACCACCGCGCCTTCTACGGTGCGCACACCGGATTGCTCCACCTGCTCCGCAAGCAAATCGAGCGGGGTCATCACCTTGAGGGCGCGCGCGGTCTCTGCGGCTTCCTGGGGCGAGACATCGCTGGTCTGAGCAGCACTCGCCGGAGTTGCGGCCGGCGGAGCGGTCTGCGCTGGCCCCGTGCTGGCAGCGTTATCCGGCGGTGCCGTTGGGGCGGTGCCGGGCTCCACATAGGGATAGGCGCGGGCGCTGATGGTGGGATCGCCCACGCCCATCACGACGATGTCGCCGTGCAGAGTGCCCCCCGCGTCCACATCGCCATTGGCCAACACGAACGTGGTCCAGGTGAGGGTTTCCACGGGCAGCAGGGCGAAGGCGGCCGCGGTGGTGGTGAGCTTGGCGTTGGAGGCGGGCGTAAATAACTGCGCGTCGTTCAAACCGTAGAGCGGCTGGCCGTCGAGCGTGGTTACGCTGATGCCGAATTGCGCGTGGCTGAGCGCGGGGTCGGCGAGAATGGTGCGAACGCGGTCGGCGAGCGGACCGGTGGTCGGCACCGGGCGCAGCGGCGGATGAGATGCGCGGTGCGCGGGCGCTTGGGCGTGCAGGCCTAAAACGAAAACCAAGAGGCTGCTTAACGCAGTTGCGGGGATGCGCCCAAAAATCGTCATGCCCGGAGTGTAGCAAAACACGGCGGGTGCCTCATCCTAAACGCGCAGTTTGCGTTTGGGGTGGGAAGGTCGCGGCGTACCATCGAAAATGAGAAGCGATGCGAAACCTGGCACATTGGCGGCTGCGCACGCGCACCCTTGAACTGGGGCGGCGCACGCTTGTGATGGGCGTGGTGAATATTACGCCCGACTCTTTTTCCGACGGCGGTTCCTTTCTCGATCCTGAAGCGGCACTGATCCGCTGCATGCAATGCCTCGATGAGGGTGCGGACATTCTCGATCTGGGCGCGGAGAGCACGCGGCCGGGTTCGCGAGCGGGCGGCGAAGATGTTCTCGTCCATGCCGAGGAGGAGCAGGCGCGGCTGCTGCCTGTTCTTGAGGGAGTGTTGAAGGCGTTGCCGCACGCAGTGGTCTCAGTCGACACGTACAAGGCGGCCACGGCGCGCGCGGCGCTCAAGGCGGGCGCGGAGATCGTTAATGACGTGAGCGGCTTCAAGTGGGATCCTGGCGTCGCGGAGGTTTGTGCGGAGTACGGCGCAGGTGTGGTGCTGTCGCACACGCGCGGACGGCCCGAGGCGTGGCGCGGGCAGCCGCAACTCGACCCCGATGCGCTGCTGGCCACAGTGAGTGACGGATTGGCTGCAAGCCTCGCCGCGGCGCAGGCGGCCGGAATCGCGCCGGAGCAGATTGTCCTCGATCCCGGATATGGATTTGGCAAGCGGTTGAGCGAGAATTACGTGCTGCTCAACCGTCAGGCCGAACTCCTCTCGCTCGGCAGGCCGCTGCTCGCGGGCGTGAGCCGCAAATCGTTTCTCGGTCATACGCTGGCGCCGCTCTTCGACGGCCAGGATGCGCCGGGCGATGCGCGCGAGAACGCGAGCCTGGCAGCGATGACGGCGGCGGTTCTACACGGCGCGTCGATCGTGCGCGTGCATGCGGTGCGGCCTGCGGTCGAGGCGGCGCGTATCGCGGACGCCATTCATGCGGGCGGCTTGGCAATTCAGGACGCGCCCGCCACCAAGAAGTAGCCCTCAGGCCAGGTTCTTTTTCACTTCGTGAAGCTGCGCCAGCGACTCTGCACTGAGCTTGCCTGTGCGGTCGATGTCTACGTTGAAGGTCACGGGAACCTTCACCTTGTTGCACGCGCTTACGTAGTCCAGCACCGCCGCCAGGCGGAAGCGCGGAGCGGCCAGCGGGGTCCTCACTTTGCCATGCACCCAGCCGGGATTGTCGATGCAAACCCAGCGATGATCCTGCAAATGATCCGTAGTGAATTGCGCCGATGGAACTGCAATCAGATTGCCCGCTTCCCCGGCTTCGTAGTCCTGATGAGTGGAATAAAGGTAATGCGACAGCACGCCGCTATTTAATGTCACCAGCCTGCCGTCGAATCCGGTCCTCGCGGTTTCAACCCACTCGTCCCAGGGAAATTGGAAGTTGCGCATGTCGGTGGTGGTGGCGTCGAAGGCTCCACGCGGATCGAGCGAACCGCAACTATCGAACCACCACCCGGCCACTCGCGACCCGTAACGCGCGCCCAACTCGCGAATGATGCCCATCAGGTTGCTGGTCAGTCTCGATTTGTCTTGAGCGTGATACCCCACCGCGTATTCCCACTCCGGATCGTCGCCGTGATTGCACGAGTGGTTGTAGTAAACAATCAAATGCAGTCCGCGCGCGCGGCAGGCATCGGCAATCTCTCCGATGAGATCGCGTTTGGTGGTTCTGCGTGGAGCGATGCGGTCGATTGCCTCGCACGGCGCGGGCAGCATCTGCAGGGCGTGCGCCGCGGTAAAGATCACGTATCGCGCGCCTGCCCCGGCAATCTGCTCCACATAATCTGTCGGGCTGAAGCGCGCCACCGTTTCTTCGAAAGGAAGCCACGCATCTGCGTCCACAGTTTGTGATTGCGCAGTCCAGTGCGTGGAAACTCCAAAACTGCATGCCGCCAACCAGCTCGCGTCGGCACGGCGGTATTCGGCGCCGTGTGCGCCGCGGCTGGCGGCCGCAAACAGTGCGCTCGCTCCCATTCCCTTCAAAACCTCGCGCCGGTTCAGCGCATCGTGATGCAATTTCATTTCGGTTTTTCCCTTCGCGCCATTGTATTCGTTGCGTGGTGATGGTGGAATTCGGGTAGGCACCTTCTTACGGTCCCGTGTGTCCGCATTGCCACGCAGAGTATCGTGAATTGCAAAAACAATTAGAATGGGTGGTGAGGTCGAGACTAAGGAAACTGCAAGTCCCACCTCCGTTACAGATGAAAACCCAATTTGCTTTTGGCAAACACGGCATTGAGGTCACTGTTCCCGAAGGATTCGACTGCCAGGTGGTGCGCAGCCGCGCGGCGCAGGCGCTCGACAACGTGGCCGGCGCGCTGGAAGCCGCGCTTGACCACCCCATCCACAGCGAGCCGCTCGAGAAACTGGCCGCAGGCAAGCGCACGGCGGGCATCTCGGTTTGTGATATCACGCGCCCCGCGCCGAATCGCATCACGCTGCCGCCGCTGCTCAAGCGTCTGCACGCCGCCGGCATTCCCAAAGAGGGCGTGACGATTCTCATCGCCACCGGCCTGCACCGCGCGGCGACTACGGAAGAACTGGACATCATTCTCGGGCCTGAAATCGCGGCAACATACAACGTGGTCAGCCATGACGCGCGTAATTTTGCGGCCCATCGATCCGTAGGAACCACGCGGCGCGGGACGCCCGTTTATATTGACGAACGTTTTGTTGCCGCGGATCTGCACATCACGCTCGGGTTTATTGAGCCGCACCTGATGCTGGGCTTCAGTGGCGGGCGCAAGCTCATCGTGCCGGGAGTCGCGGCGCAAGAAACCATCAAAGTGATTCACTCGCCGCGCTTCATACGCGAGCCGCTATCGACTGAAGGCTCGATCGAAGGCAATCCGCTGCACGTGGAGCTGCTCGAAGCCGCCGCGCTGGCGCGCCACGACTTCATCCTCGACGTCACGCTGACACAGGAGCGCGAAATCTCCGGCGTGTTTGCCGGTAATCCTCAAAAAGCGCACGCGGCGGGCATGGAATTCATGATGAGCAACTCGCTCACTTCGGTCGACGGCCTCGCGGATGCGGTGATCACCTCGTCAGCCGGCTATCCGCTCGACCTCACGTTTTACCAGTGCCTGAAGGGGTTGACCGCGGCGCAGCACATCGTCAAGCCGGGCGGAAAAATGCTGCTGCTGGCCGAGTGCGCCGAGGGCATTGGCTCACCCGAGTATGCGCGGCTGCTCAAGGGATATCGCGGCCATGCGGAGTTCCTCAAAGAAATTGAGAGCACGCCCGTGGAAATCGATCAGTGGCAGTTGGAGAAGCTGGCGCTGGTGGGATTGAAAAATGAGCTGCTGTTTTACACGCCGGGCGCGGCGCGCGAAGCGCTCGGAAGCCTTGGAGCGAACGCGTTCGATCGGCTCGACGATGCGATCGCGGCGCTGGTGCGGGATCTTGCGCCGGGAGCGCGTGTTGCGTTGCTGCCCGAGGGGCCGTACACGTTTGCGCGGGCCATGCCGGCGTACGCGTAAAGCTGTGCGCCGAACCATGTAGCGCCGGTCTTCAGAGGCTGCTGAAAAGCTGAACTCATGAGGGGAAAATCGCGCAGGGACTAAAGCCCGCCACTATTTCTGCACAGGTTACGGCGCGAGTAAACTGCGCCCTGATACAAAACGCGTTGCCATGCGAGTTTTTCCGCGGCTTGTCCTGACCGGCTGTACAGGCAGAGCCTGGCCTGAGCGAAGCAGAAGGGTCCACGCCGCCGAGAGTGATGTGCGGGCCTGGAGGCCCGCACGACAGCCGGTCTGGAGACCGGCGCTACACCTGAGCGCCGGAGCGTTTAAATGCTGATGTCCACTTTGTAGCGGGGCCATAGCGGACGCATCGTCGAATGATCCACGCTGGGCTCGCTGTCGCACTCGACTTCAATGGTTGTCGCGGGCTGATCGGGTGCGGCGAGTGGCAGGCCAGTAAGGCGGAAGCTGAACTCGTCCTGCGTGAACTCAACCTTCTGGCCGGTTTTGAGCAAGTGCGCAGAAAGCACTTTGGGCTTGAGTCCGGCGATAGCTACCACCGCTTCGGGTTTGTAGAAATCGAGCCACTCGGCCGCGGGCGTGTGGCCAGGCCAGTTGTACACGTGCACGTAGAGCGTGTTGCCCTTGCGCGTGAAGTTTTCCAGCGCGTATCCATCCGCCTGCATACGGTCGGAGCCGTAGATGGTCTTGCCGTTGGTGTCCATCCATTTGCCCACGGCTTCAAGAACCTCAATGGACGCTGGCGGAACAGAGCCATCTGGTTCGGGGCCGATGTTGAGCAGATAGTTGCCGCCGCCGCGCGCGCAGGTGATCAAGTTGTTGACGATGGTCTTGGGAGTCTTCCATTGGTCGTCGGTGCGATTGAATCCCCAGCTGTCGTTCAACGTCATGCACGATTCCCATGCACGGCCCGCTTCCGAAGCCTGGATGCGCTGCTCCGGCGTGGCAAAATCGCCCTCAAGGCCGTTGCGGTTGTTCACGATAATGTCGGGCTGCAACTCGAAGACCATCTCGTTCATGCGCTCCGACTCCCACTGCGCGGCGGTCAGCGGCCACGAAACGTCGTACCACAGAATGTCGATCTTGCCGTAGTTGGTGAGCAGTTCGCGGATCAGGCCGTGGGTGTAATCCACAAAGCGCCGCCGCGCCGCTTCGTCGGTTTTGCAGATGGCGCCGTCGGGATGGTGCCAATCCATGAGCGAGTAGTAGAAGCCCACGCGCAGTCCCTCGGCGCGCGCCGCCTCGACATATTCGCGCACCAGGTCGCGTCCCGGGCCCTGCTTCATGGCGTTGTAATTGGTCAGCTTGGTGTCCCAGTTGCAAAAGCCTTCGTGGTGCTTGGTGGTCATCACCATGTACTTTTGCCCGGCGCGTTTGGCCAGCCGCGCCCAGTCGCGCGCCGCGTTGGGCTTGGGATGGTGGTGCTTTGCGAGAATCTCGTATTGGGGAATCGGCACGCCCTGGTGCTCCTTGACCCACTCGTGCTGGCCGATGATGCTGTAGAGGCCCCAGTGGATGAACATGCCGAACTTGGCCTCGTGCCACCACGCCATGCGCGCGCCGCGCGTGGCGATCTGCTTCTGGTCAGTGGGCGTGGGCGCCGGCTGGGCCGCGGGAGCTTGCGCGCCCATTCCCAGGCCCTCTGCTTTTGTGGCGGCCAACGCTGCCGCGCCCGCCGCGCCAACTTGCTTCAAAAACGACCGTCTCGTGCTTTCGCTCCATTCCATCGCTGTCTCCTTTTCCCTTTTTATTTCTTTGCGTCCATCTCTCCGGGACGCTCAGACCGGTTTTTCGTTATCGTTTACGAAAACCGCGCAAAATTGCTGCCGAGCCAATATAGCAGACGCGGCGATAGGCGGGATGCGCGATCGACGTGCGCTGCGGTTCCGGAGACGCAGCCGGGCGGCCCATGCCGACGAAATGCTTCATTCGAGGGGTCATCGGCAGCTACACTCTTTTCATGGTCGTCCGCCTGAAAGACATAGCCGCCGAACTCGGGGTTTCGGTGGTCACCGTTTCGCGCGCGTTGCGCAACCGGCCCGACATTGCCGAGGAAACCAAGGCCAAAATCCTGGAACGCGTGAAGCGGCTGAACTATCGTCCCAATCTCACTGCGCGCAGTTTGGTCACGGGGCGCAGTTCGCTCATCGGGCTGGTGGTGCCGGACCTCATTCATCCTTTCTTTGGAGAGATTGCCAAAGGGCTCTCCAACAAGCTGCGAGAGAAAGAGTATTACCTCCTCGTTTCCTCCTCCGAGAGCGATCCCGATTTGGAGCAAAACGAAGTGGAGCACATGCTCGCGCACCACCTGGACTGCTTTGTGGTGGCGTCGTGCCGCAAAGATACCGACAGCTTGCGCCGCATCAGCGAGGCGGGCGTGCCGCTGGTTCTCGTCGACCGCAGCTTTCCGGGTTTCCGCTCGAATTTTGTCGGCGTCGACGATGTGAAGGTGGGCGAGCTGGCTACCGAACACCTCATCGCGCAAGGCTGCAAGCGGATTGCGCACATTCGCGGGCCGGTAACCAGCATTGGAGATGCGCGCGTTGAGGGCTACCGTAACGCGCTCCAGCGACATCGGATCAAGTTTGCCGCAAACTATGTGGTGGCCTGCGGCGAGGCCTCCGATTCCGATGGCGAGACGCGCGGCCGTCGCGCGATGGAAGAGATACTGGCGCTGAAGCCGCGCCCCGACGGGCTCTTTTGCTTCAACGACACCATCGCGCTCGGCGCCATGGAGCGCGCTCTCGAAGCCGGGCTGCGCATTCCACAGAATATGGCTGTCGTGGGCTGCGGGAACTTCCACTACAGCAGCAAGCTGCGGGTGCCGCTTTCGAGCGTGGACCAGAAGTCGCGGGAGATTGGCGAGCGCGCCGCAAAAATGATTATGGCGCTGCTCGAGAAGCCGCCCTCGGCGCGATCACGCAGCGTGATTCTGGAGCCTGAGTTGATCGTGAGAGAGTCGTCGAAGTTGAAGTAAGCGCGCTAGTTCGCCGTCGGGCGCTCGATGTGATCGACGACAATCACGTCCACCGGCCCGCGCGCAGGTTCAAGCTTCAAGCCGAGCTGCTCTTCGATCGCGGTGAAAATAGATGGCCGAGTGTCGGAGGGGTCGGCGCCATCGGGGGCGTAATCGAGCGTGAAATCGTAGCCGCCATCGAGGCCGGTCTTGTTCACGATCTCCCTGCCAACTGTGAAAGATAGATTGGCTGCCAGGGCTTGCACCGAAAGTTGATGCGCCGTGATCTTACCGCTGTCGTACCTGGCATTGCCGCCCTCGTCATCGGGCGCAGTCCTGGTAATTTTCAGTCCGCCTTTGGCAACGGTGAGCACGTAAATTGGCAGATCCCTCGATTCGCGATGGACTTTGAGCGCAAAGCGATCGACGAGCATAGCCTGCAGCATCAGCTGCATGTGTTTCCACCGTTCCGGGGCCGGAAGTTTATTGAGAGCGGCCGTCGTCTCAGGATCGATTTTTGCTTCGACCGCAATGTTCTCCGACTTCGCCCAGCCCGGCAGTCCTTCGACCTGGCTTTCCAACAGAACCCCGTAGGCGGTGCGGACGAGAATCCAGGCCGGCATGCCGCCCATGGAAAAACTATCGGGCGTGAGCCTGAGGTGACCTCGGCCTGTGTCGTCGGGCTTGATGGTGACCGCGTCGAAGCTGTAGGCTGCATCCGGTGAATTCTGCGGCGGCGGCGCGGGCGGTGCAGTCTGACCACCTGCGGGTGCGGCAACAACTGCAATCGCGGCGATCAGCAATAAACCGATGCGCAATACCCGAAGGCGCTGATCCATGGCCGTCATCCTGTGCTCATCATCAAGCGAAGATTTTGTTCCCGCGCCGGTTCCCCTACTGTTTGTCAGTCGCAAGGTAGACGGCGACGCTGCCAAGCAGCAGCAGCGTGGCGAGCGCGGGAAGCAGCACCAACCAGCTCCATCCTGAGCCAGCTTGCGATCCGGCGCTGAGGCTGGCCCATTGCGCCGCGGCGGCTTGCGGGAGCTGCACAAACCAGTCGTGCCAGTAGCTCAATGTAAGCCACGCAACGCCGTTGCGTGCCTCAAAGCCGGCAAATCCAGCAGCGGCAAAAAGCGCCACGGCGCAGGCGAAGATCTGTGCGCCGAGCAAGGGACGGCCGATGCGTTCCACGGCGGCATTGCGCCGGCGCAGTTGCGCGCGCCACAACAAAACCGCAGGGGGCACAGGCCGCGCAGCGGCAAGCGACTCTACACGCGCATGCTGGAAGGCTTCTGAAATCAGTACCAGGTCGCCGCAGGTGCGGCAGCCGCTTACGTGCGCGCGCAGTTCCGGCGGGCAGGCATCCGGCCACTGGCCGCGGGCCATCAACTGGCGGAGTTCGTTTTCGTGACGGCAAGAGGTCAGCATGAGAGGTTTCCTGCGTATTCGGAATTTCCCTCAGGGGCTAAAGCCCCAACAGGTTTTGCGGCGGTATCGGCACGACTGAAGTCGTGCCCTTTCAAAACATCAGCACGACTAAAGTCGTGGTCTTTCGAAGCATCGGCACGACTAAAGTTGTGGCCTTTCACAGCACAATTGCGCTGAAGCATCATGACAACCTCCCGTCGGCGTCCGCCGCGCATGCGCGGAGGAGGGCTGCGATCTTGCGGCGGGCGCGGAAAAGCAGCAGGCGGACGCTGGCCGCATTCAAGCCCATCACCTTCGCGATCTCACGATGGCTGTAGCCTTCGGCGTGAGCCAGCCACAGCATCTGGCGCTCGCGCGGCTTCATTTGTCGCATAGCGGGCTCCAACAGAATCTGGGCGTCGGTTTGTGCGGCTTGGCCGCGTACCGCGAAGAATTCTTCGGGGATCTCTTCGATGGTTGCCGCGCGCGGCCGGCGCCAGTAGTCGCGCAGCAAATTGGTGGCAATACGGAAAAGGTAAAGCCGGGCTGCCGCTTCCCCATCCGTCGCCAGGGCCGGGGCACCCGCCGCGCACAGGAAGCGCACGTAGCTTTCCTGCATCAGGTCGTCGGCCAATGCAGGATCGGCGGAAGACCGCGCCAGGTAGGCCCAGAGCGGGCGCGAGGAGCGCGAATAAAACGCGGCAAAGGCCTCGTTCTCCATCGCAGGGTCACACGCGCCGGCGGCTGCATCCGCGGCGCCGCCAGCCCATGTGTCCGGCAATGCGAATTCCCATGACATTCGCGCTCGTTTCTCCGTCGGGGCCACGTGCGGCTCCTTCTAGGCTCACGATCTGTGCTATGAGCCGAAGGGCGCGCCGGCCCCGGTTTGTGCAACATCCTTTTCGGGCATCAGGCCCAACCGGTGGGCCAGAACCCAAGTGACTCCTGCCGAGAGGATAAACCCGATGCCCGGCATCAGCAGAAGCGTTCCTATGACCAGCATGGGCTCGGGCAAATCGGGCCCGGCGTTGCGCAAGAGCAGAAACCCGATGCCCAACAGCGCCATCACGATGCCGGCCGATATCGAGGTGAGAACCCGCGCCACGGCGTTGGGCATGTGCTGGCCGATTCCGGGGCCGGCCGCGATGGGCGAGGCCGTAAGGAACTGCTTGCCAGCCTCAGTCTCCATATACGCAACCAGATCCGGGCCAGTGCCAAGTTTTTCAATCAGGCGGCCATGAATCTCGCTTTGCTGCTTGTAGGTGCGGTTCCAGCGGCGGCTGTCGACGAAGATGCGTATGACCCAGACGAAGGCGAGGAACACAGCGGGGACGACGAAAATGGGGGTCAGCCTTTCCACCACGTCGGCCGCCGCGGAGCGCTGGTACGGCGCCGTCGTCAGATCCGGCCAAACCACGCGCTCGAGCGCCTTGTCACGGCGTCTTTCGGACGGATCGAGCTTGCCGAACAGATAAAACTCAGGGTTGCGCGCAACGTCGGGGTGGTTGACCAGGAACTGCGCCAGCTCCGGATTGGTACGGGCGACATACGCCTGATCGGCCAGCAGCGAGGGATCGGCCGCGACCGCTGCGGTGAGTGTCGGGCTCAGGCGCAACAGGTGCAGCAATTGTTCCTGGGCATCGGCCACGTCCTTCTCGCTGGGCGCTTGCGCAGCGGGCGCGGCTGCGGGGTGGGTTTGGGCAATGGCAAGCGGCGCCGCGGCCAGCGTGAGTGCGCCGATGGCGCAGAAGATCCATGACGCGGTTCGGGAGGCGGTTCGGGAGGCGGTTCGGATTCGGGCGTTCATGACGGTTTTCCTCGTTTCTTGAAGTTCGGGCCTGCTAGCACTGCCGGAGGTGGGTAGCCAGTAGCACGAGCAGGCCCTGGGACGCGTCTGCCTATAGAACGAAATTGTGGGGCTGATGGTTAACAGGAAAGGTTGCGAGGAAGGAAAAAGCACAAACCCCGGGGTTTAAAATTGAAGAGGTCGCGGGGTTATTGACCGTACCGGAATCCATGCCCGTGCGCAGCGGCCCCTTATAGACTTGCTGCGGCGGGTATATGTGTGAAATCGGGAAGGCGAATGCGAGCTAAGACGGCTGAAGTGCTGGGCGCCCAATGGGGCGACGAGGGTAAGGGAAAAATAGTCGACGTGCTGAGCGAGCGGTTCAGTGCCGTGGCGCGCTACGCCGGCGGGCATAATGCCGGGCACACCGTCATCATTGGCGAGCACAAGTTCGTGCTCCAGCTCATTCCCTGCGGGGTGATTCGCCCCAACTGCATGGGCGTGATCGGCAATGGCGTGGTGCTCGACCCCATCTATTTTTTGGATGAAATCGATCGCGTGCGCAAGACCGGCCTCGATATCGACGGGCGTCTGTTTGTCTCCAATCGCGCGCAGGTCATCCTGCCCTATCACCGCATGATCGAGCTGGCCGCCGAAACCGCGCCGGGACGCCAGAAGATTGGCACCACGAGCAAGGGGATTGGTCCGGCCTATGAAGACAAGATGGCGCGCAGCGGCCTGCGCATCATCGACCTGCTGAATACTTCACTGCTCAAGACGCACATTGAGGCGGCCTGCGAAGAAAAGAACGCCATCGCGCATGCGCTCTTCGGTACCGATCCGCTCGATCCGGCGAAGATGTACGACGATTACGCCGCGGCGGCAGAGCGCATGCGGCCGCTGGTTACCGATACCGGCCGCTTGCTCAACGGCATCCTGGCCAAGGGCGGCAGTGTGATGTTCGAAGGCGCGCAGGGCACCATGCTCGACATCGACCACGGGACCTATCCTTATGTCACGTCGTCTTCTGCGACGGCCGGCGGCGCGTCCATCGGGACCGGCGTGGGACCTACCGCGATCGGCACGGTTATTTCCGTTACCAAGGCTTACGTTACGCGCGTGGGCGGCGGGCCGTTTCCCACCGAGATTCATGACGCCATTGGCGAACAACTGCGTGCGCGCGGCAACGAGTACGGCGCTGTCACCGGCCGTCCCAGGCGCTGCGGCTGGCTCGATATTCCCTTGCTCCGCTACTCCAACCAGGTGAACAGCGCGGAATGGCTGGTGGTCACCAAGCTCGACGTGCTGGACGAGCTCGAAGAAATTCCCGTCTGCATCGGCTACGAGATCGACGGCAAGGTCAGCGACGAAATCCCTGCCGATGTGCGGGGGCTCGAGGCGATCAAGCCCGTCTACACCACGCTCAAGGGTTGGCGCCAGTCCACTGAAGGCGTTGCCGAGTATGACAAGCTGCCGCAGGCCGCGCGCGATTATCTCGCATTCCAGGAGCGCGAGAGCGGGGCGAAGATCGGCATGATCTCGACCGGTCCCGACCGCGACCATACCATCGTGCTGCCGGAGTTTGCCGCGGCGCTGGACGGCATCAACGCGTAAAAGCAGCGATCACACCTCTCCGGAGCTCAGTCACGCAAGCTGCTTTCCCGCTCCGGCAGATCGCTGGCCGTAAATCAAAAATTAACATTGCGCGTGGTTGCGACACGATAGGATGCGAGGGTCGGAGGTCGGAAAAATGACACTGGACTCGGTGCATAAGAGAACTTGTCTGCTCCTTATCCTTGCATCGGCGCTTTTACTCGGCAATTCTCCCCGCGCAAACGCCGATATCGTTGCGACACTTCCCAACTATGACGGGGCGGTTAGTTTCGGCACCTTCCCGAGTTCAACCACGATAGGCGACTTTACGTTTTCGATTCCGGCCGGCACAAGCGTGATCGGCGCGACCATCTCCGGCACGTTCGGGAACAACGATGACCCCGGCACAACCACGACCAGCGCACCGGCCGATCTGTACGTAGACAATGGAGCGATCGAAGTGGCCGCGTGCGACGACGGTCTCACTTTCACAGAGGCTTGCGACACGGGTTCGTCCCCAACCGCGTGGAGTTACACCTTCACGAGCAGCGATCTCTCGACACTAGCGTCCGATTTCGCGAGTGGCTCGCTCGATCTCTCTGCCGTCCAGAACGACGTGTTTGCGGTAAATGCCGGATCGCTAACGCTCGACATTGTGGTCTCGCCCGAGCCGAACAGTCTCTGGTTGATGGGCACCGGCCTGATGAGTCTGGCATGCCTCTTCCTGTTGCGACGCGCTCGCACTCACACGATCGCTTAAGTATCGCCGAAAGGAACAACGGACCATGAAAAACATCCGACTCCTCCTTCTGGGAGCGTGCGCGGCCGTGCTTGTTCCGGCCGTAAATTCTCAAGTGACATGGACTACGACAACCCCTGCTACCCAAACTACGATCGCCGGCGGCCCCTGGACGCTGACGCAGGGCGGCCCGTACACAGTAGTCGCCGGCGCCACCACTGCGGGCGGCCCGTTTGACGGTACGATCCCGTATTGCTCAAATGGCGTACCGATCGTCAACTCTACGGGGACTGTGAATCCCACGTCGCCTTACTACTTCCCCTTTGTGGCTGGCAGCGGGCTCAATCTGCAGGGTTATTTCGACTACCGGCCGCGCAACGTGAATGAGGCGATTGTGGCCGCGATTTCTGCCGACGGCGGGCAGACGTGGACCTTCGAGAATCAGATAGAGAATCTGAATCGGGTATGTCCAGCGACCAATAAGAACGGCAGCGGAAACGACGATGGCATAGGGCATCCATACGTCATCAACTTCGCCGGGGCTGGATTCCTCTACGCTTTGGACCGGCGCAACGGCCATGTCGATAATGATGGCTTGCTGGTGCATACCCTGACGCCCAAGGCCGGCTCGCCGCTGAACGGCTTGCCGGCGAATACCGAGTTCGGCCCTCCGGGGACGAGCGCCATCCCGACCTCGGCGATTATCGCCCAGTGGGAGATGGAGCTTGCCGGCGGAACCAGCAGCTCCCCGGCACCGAACATTGGCACCGGCACAGCCACCGCTCTGGGCATGACCAATAGTTATAAAGGTCCGTCGCCAACCTGCACCGGAGCGGCTTGCGAATACACAGGCAGCACCAATAAGGATGACCTGACCGGCACCACTGGAGGAACCGATCCAAACTTGAGCGCGTTGGCCTGGCGCGTGCGCGGAACCACCAAGCTTAACGGCGGCAGCTCCGGACCTGGATGGAATACACAGGCTCCGGAAGATACGCAGGGAGTGGAGTTCGCCGTCAGCACCGTGGGCTATTCCAATATCGTTGTGCAGTTTGACTGGTACACGACCGCGGAAATCGTGCGGGACCTGCAAACGCAGTACACAACCGACGGATCGACATGGATCAACATTGGTCCTGTGTACGTGGCCCCGGCAGGGGGCGGCTTTTACCCCGGCATCACCGTCAACTTCACCAATGTTGCCGGCGTCGCCAACAACCCGAACTTCGCGGTGCGCATGGTTTCGGTGTACGACCGCTCTGCCAGTGCGCCCACGCCATACACCTACACTGCCGCTACGCTCGGCTCCAACGGAGCGCCGGTGCAGTACAACGACGCCTCGGGCAACTGGCGGTTCGATGAGGTCAACGTCATGGGAACGGCGGGCGGCGGCACGGCCTTGAAGCTGCCCACGGAGACGGTGGGCCTGATCAACCCCGATGGAATCCTGGCCTACGTTCCCAATTCGTATCCGTTCAAGATTCTCTATGTCGACAAGACTTTGAACGCCGACTACGCGTTTCCCACTGCGGAACAATGCGGCGCCACGCTCACCGGAGGCGCTGCCAATCACGATACCGAGTCCATTCATCTGGCCACATCGACCGATTCGGTGCACTGGACGGACCAGGGAGCCGTGACCGGCTTGAACGATCCTACGACCACTTCGTATCACAGCATTCGCTACATGGCGCCCAATGGCTCGCTCATCAAACTAAGCAGCGGCAATTGGGGGCTGTTTTTCGGCGGCGGCAACTGCCTTGACGGCGACTCGGATGGATTCCACGCAATCATGTATGCGGAGTCTTCCGACTTAATCCAATGGACCGTGATCAATGGCATCGACAATCCAATTGCCTCGGTCAGCCCGGTGACCGATCCCAACACCGGGGCCACCATCCCGCTCAACACTCCCGTGATCGGAGCAACGCAGCCCTGGTTCACTGGACGTGTCTACAATCCCAACGCTATCAAGGCCAGCCCGACTACGATCAACCTCATCTTCGACGGCTACGATGCGGCTTACTCCGCCGATATCAGCGATTACCGGACCGTCGGGCACGTAGGGTTGGCCGCAACCGGAGCGACTTTGCCGTAGCGCCCGGACCGTCACCAAACCGTAAGGTTCGCTGCCACGCCGCGCCGGTATCATTCGGCGCGGCGTTTGCTCCAGGAGAATTTATTCGGGATCCACGTTTGGCCAGAATGCAGTAATCGACTGATTTGAATTGGACCCGGAAATCGAAGTGGTGGCGTTCAGCTCAGGGCTGACCGCGGCCGGCGGCGCGCTGCCCGCTCTCTTTTTCCGCTCCTTTCCCGTCCAATGGGGGCGTCCGCTCACCAATCGGTAATCTCCGGATGTGACTGCCGGCGCCTGTTCATGGGAAATCAATTTGACCATTGCCCCGTTGCGGTACTACCGTGGACGCGTATGCTGGGTTCGTCGATCGATCTACTGAGCCCCCCCCGCTCGCGCCGGTTGCATTTCCGGTGGGCCATGGCCGCAGCTCTCGCATTCGCGGTGGGAGCCATTCCTCTATTCGCTGGCGGCTTCTCGCTGGCGCAGAAGCACGAGAGCCGCCACGAGATCGATCAGCTTGAAGACGCATGGCGCAACGCAGTACTTAACTCCGACGCCAAAGCCTTGGATTCGCTGCTGGCCGACGACTACATGGCCATCACGGCCTCGGGCACGATCCAGACACGCGACGAGGCGCTGCAAAGCCTGCGCTCCCACCGCGTGCATGTTACTTCGCTCACCATCAGCGATCGCAAGGTGCGCTTCTATGGACCGACGGCGATCGTAACCTCGTTGGCCGTTATTCACGCCACCAACGCTGACGGCCCGGTCAACGGCGACTACCGGTACACGCGCGTCTACGTACGCAACGCGCAGGGCGTGTGGAAGATTGTGAGCTTTGAAGCCAGCCACGTCCGGACCGGCCCGCACAAGCGCAACGAATTCCACTAGGGTCTGCGCCGTTCCCGAAACGATTTCTGCAACCTATCTCACACAAAAACATCTAGATAGCAGTGTTTTCCTTTTCCTCCGGGGCTAAAAAAGCCTGGAAGTCTGGTCCGGCTTTCCGCCGGCCTTGAAAACAAAAGGGTCTCAGGGTACACTTAAATCAATATAGGACTAATTAAGTCCTATATTGCGGGATTCCGGGTAAAGCAACTTCCCCTCTCTTCATAGAGTGGCAGGCGCCGGGACCAAATAGATTGATGCCGCAGGCGCCCAGTTCAACCTTTTCAGCGCGGATTCCCGTGGAGGATAGATGAGTTCAAGTGTCGATACCATTCGCGATCTGGCAGCCCAGGATTACAAGTGGGGCTTTGTCACCGAGATCGACGAAGACCGAGTGCCCAAGGGGCTGAACGAAGACATCGTGCGCCTGATTTCGGCGCGCAAGGGCGAGCCCGAGTTCATGCTGGAGTGGCGGCTGAATGCGCTGCGCCACTGGTTCCAAATGGAGCGTGAGCAGGGCGAGCCCAAGTGGGCGAACGTCACGTTCCCGCCCATCGATTACCAGAACATCGTTTATTATTCCGCGCCCAAGCAGAAGCCGTCGCTCGACAGCCTGAACCAGGTTGACCCGGAGCTGCTGAAGACGTACGCGAAGCTGGGCATTCCGATCGATGAGCAGAAGCGGCTCTCGAATGTTGCCGTGGACGCGGTGTTCGATTCGGTTTCGGTGGCTACGACATTTAAAGACAAGCTCGGCGAGATGGGCGTGATCTTCTGCTCGTTCTCTGAGGCGGTGCAGAAGCATCCTGACCTCATCAAGAAGTACCTGGGGACGGTGGTGCCGCATACGGACAATTTCTACGCGGCGCTCAATGCTGCGGTGTTCACTGATGGTTCGTTTGTCTACGTGCCGAAGGGCGTGCGTTGTCCGATGGAACTTTCGACTTACTTCCGCATCAACGCGGCGGAGACGGGGCAGTTCGAGCGCACCTTGATTGTGGCCGATGAAGGTGCATCGGTGAGTTACTTAGAGGGATGCACCGCGCCCATTCGCGACACTAACCAGTTGCACGCCGCGGTAGTTGAGCTCATCGCGCTCGACGACGCGCAGATCAAGTACTCCACGGTGCAGAACTGGTACCCCGGCGACAAGGAAGGCCGCGGCGGCATTTACAACTTCGTGACCAAGCGCGGCAAGTGCCTGGGCCGCAACTCGAAGATTTCGTGGACACAGGTGGAGACCGGCTCCGCGATTACGTGGAAGTATCCGAGCTGTATTCTGCAGGGCGACAACTCGGTGGGCGAGTTCTACTCGGTGGCGCTGACCAACAATCGCCAGCAGGCCGACACGGGCACCAAGATGATTCACATCGGCAAGAACACGCGCTCGACGATTGTGTCCAAGGGCATCTCGGCCGGATTCGGGCAGAACACGTATCGCGGCCAGGTGAAGATTTTGAAGGGCGCAACGGGCGCGCGCAACTACACGCAGTGCGACTCGCTGCTGATTGGCGACAAATGCGGCGCGCACACGTTCCCATATATTGATGTGCGCAACGGCTCGGCGCGTATGGAGCATGAGGCGTCCACTTCGAAGATCGGCGAAGATCAGCTTTTTTATCTGCGCCAGCGCGGCATTAAGACCGAAGACGCGGTTTCGATGATCGTGAACGGATTTTGCAAGACCGTCTTCAAGGAGCTGCCCATGGAGTTCGCCGTGGAAGCGCAGAAGCTGCTGGGCGTGAGCCTGGAAGGCAGCGTGGGGTAAGGTGTCAGAGCGCGGACCTGGAGGTTCGCACTACAGCCGGTCAGGAGACCGGCGCTACGAGGAGAGAGAAGAAGCAATGGCATTGTTAGAGATTCAAGATTTGCACGCCTCGGTGGATGGGCACGAAATCCTCAAGGGCGTGAATTTGACGATCAACGCGGGCGAAGTGCATTCCATCATGGGCCCCAACGGTTCGGGGAAGAGCACGCTGGCTGCGGTGCTGGCGCGCCGCGACGCATATCAGGTCACAGGCGGCAGAATTCTCTTCAACGGCAAGGACCTGCTCGAAATGGATCCCGAGGAAGCCGCTTGCGAGGGCGTGTTTCTGGCCTTCCAGTACCCAGTGGAGATTCCCGGCATCGGCAACGCATATTTTTTGCGCTCGGCCATGAACGCCGTTCGCAAATACCGCGGCGAGGATGAGCTGGATGCGATGGATTTTCTGCCGCTCTACAAGGAGCGCATGAAGCTGCTCGAAATGGACGACAAGCTCATGAACCGCTCGGTCAACGAGGGCTTCTCGGGCGGCGAGAAGAAGCGCAACGAGATCTTGCAGCTTTCCATGCTTGAGCCCAAGCTCGCCATTCTCGACGAGACGGACTCGGGCCTCGACATCGACGCGCTGCGCATTGTGGCGCAGGGCGTCAACGCGATGCGCAGCCCCGATCGCGCGTTCCTGGTCATCACGCACTACCAGCGTTTGCTCGACTACATCAAGCCGGACTTTGTGCACGTGCTGGTGGATGGAAAGATTGAGCGCTCAGGCGGGCCGGAACTGGCGCTGGAGCTTGAAGAGAAGGGCTACGTCCGGGCAGAAGCCGAAGTGCAGCAGGCGTTGCCGGCGTAAACGATAGTGGTATCCCACCCATTCGCAAAGAACGCGAATGGATGGGGCGCCGGATCACAGGATGAACAATGGGAAATGAGAGAACGATGGTAACGACAACTCCGAAGTTGGGGAAATATTTCGAGGCGTACGAGACGGTCCGCGCTGAAGGCCTGGAGCGCGAGCCGGTGTGGCTGCAGCAGTTGCGCGAAGATGGCTGGGCGCGTTTCAGCGCCAAGGGATTTCCCTCGACGCATGACGAAGATTGGCGCTTCACCAATCTGGCGGCGCTCGCGAAGACCTCGTTCCGCCGCGCGATCAAGGGTGAGTTCCTGGTTTCGCCTGCGCAGCTTGAGGCGTATCGCGTAGCGGGCGCGGCCTGCCAGTTGGTTTTTGTGAACGGGCATTTTGCGCCCGAGCTTTCCGATCTCGGCAACCTGCCCGAAGGCCTGCTGGTGTGTTCGTTGGCCAAGGCCATCGACTGCGGCAGGGAAGGTTGCGCTCCCGAGGGCATTGAGCAGCATCTCGGCCGCTATGCCGACATGAGCCGCGACGTGTTTACCGCGCTCAACACGGCACTGTGGGAAGATGGCGCGTACCTGCGCATCCATCGTGGCGTCGTACTCGATCAGCCGATTCATCTGTTATATGTGTCTGCGGGCACTGGCGCTGAAATCGCGACCCATCCCCGCACGCTGATCATCGCGGAGGACGCGAGCCAGGCCGCAATCATTGAGGATTACGTCTCGCTCGGCAGTGAAGCGGCATTTTCCAATGCGGTCACCGAGCTCGCCGCCGGCCAGGATGCCGTCATTTCGCACTTCCTCATAGAGCGCGAAAATCTGGCTTCATTCAACGTCTCCACGCTGCGCATTGAGCAGTCGCGCAGCGCTAATGTCGATTCGCACTCCATTTTGCTGGGCGGCGGACTGGTGCGCAACAACGTGCACCCGGTGCTGAACGGCGAGGGCGCGGAGTGTTTGATCAACGGCCTGTTCGTCGGCGAGGGACGCCAGCACATCGACAACTACATGCTGGTGGAGCACGCGCGTCCGCACTGCAACAGCCGCCAGTTCTACAACGGCATTCTCGCTGATCACGCGCGTGGCGTGTTTCACGGCCGCATTGTGGTGCAGAAGGACGCGCAGAAGACCGACGCCAAGCAGACCAACCGCAATTTGTTGCTCAGCGACAACGCGCGCATCGACACCAAGCCGCAACTTGAAATCTACGCGGACGACGTGAAGTGTACGCACGGCGCGACTATCGGGCAGATCGACGAAGCGCAGCTCTTTTATCTTCGTGCACGCGGCATTGCTGAGGCCGATGCGCGCAACCTGCTGCTTTACGCGTTCGCGGCAGAGTGCCTTGACCGCATGAAGGATGCGACGGCGCGCGAGTTCGCAGAAAAGCTGATCCGCGAGCGTCTGCGGGAGCTGGTAAGCGCGGTGCAGGCTGCCACGCCAGCCGCCACGCAAGAAGAGGAAAAGCAGAATTGGGAGGAAGTGGGATGAGCACCGCGGTACATCATGCTGGTTCGGCGGCGCTGGATATTGAACGCATCAAGCGCGATTTCCCCATCCTTGACCAGAAGATTCACGGCCACAAGCTGGTCTATCTGGATAGCGCGGCCACTTCGCAAAAGCCGCGCGCGGTGATCGACGCGCTGGTGCGTTATTACGAACACGACAATGCCAACATCCATCGCGGCGTGCACACGCTGAGCGTCCGCGCCACCGAGGCACACGACGAGGCGCGCGAGACGGTGCGGCGCTTTATCCAGGCGGCATGCGCGGACGAAATCATCTTTGTGCGCAGCGCGACGGAGGCCATTAATCTCGTCGCACAGACCTATGGCCGCGCCAACGTGGGCGAAGGCGACGAGGTGCTCATCACCGCCATGGAGCACCACTCCAACATTGTGCCGTGGCAGATGCTGTGCGAGGAAAAGCATGCGCACCTGCGCGTAGCGCCGATCAACAACGCCGGAGAGCTCGAGCTGGACGCATTCGAAAAGCTTCTGTCGCCGCGCACGCGTATCGTGGCCGTGACTCACGTGTCGAATGCGCTGGGCACGGTGAACCCGCTGCGCAAAATCGTGCAGCTTGCACATGCGCACGAAGTGCCTGTGCTGGTGGACGGGGCGCAGGCGGTTCCGCATATGCCTGTGGACGTGCAGGCCATCGGCTGCGACTTCTACGTCTTCAGTGGGCACAAGGTCTACGGGCCCACGGGCATCGGCGTGCTCTACGGGAAAGATGAGATCCTCGCGGAGATGCAACCGTACCAGGGCGGCGGCGACATGATCAGTTCCGTCACTTTCGAAAAGACCACCTACAATGTGGTGCCCTACAAGTTTGAGGCGGGCACTCCCGACATTGCCGGCGCTATAGGCCTGGGCGCGGCGCTTGAATATATTTCCAAGCTGGGCATGGACAAAATTGCGGCGCACGAGCACGACCTGCTCACATACGCCGCGGAAAAAGTCGGCGCTATCGCCGGTGTTCATCTCATCGGAACCGCGCGCGAACGTGCCGGTGTGCTCTCTTTTGTGATGGACAGCGTGCATCCCCACGACCTGGGTACGATTCTCGACCGCGAAGGCATTGCCATTCGCACCGGCCACCACTGCGCGCAGCCGGTGATGGATCGTTTCGGAATCGCTGCCACGGCGCGCGCCTCCTTTGGGGTGTACAACACGCGCGAAGATGTGGACGCGCTGGTGGAAGGAATTCGCAAGGCGCAAGAGGTGTTCGCGTGACAACAGAATTGGGCGATCTTTATCAGGAAGTAATTCTCGAGCACAGCAAGGCGCCGCGGAATTTTCGCCGTCCCGCGTCGGCGAACCACGAGGCCGAGGGATATAACCCGCTGTGCGGCGACCGCTGTTCGATTTATATCGATATGGACGGCGACAAGATTAACGAGATTGGCTTTCAGGGCTCCGGCTGCGCCATTTCGCGCGCTTCGGCCTCGATGATGACGCAGATGGTGAAGGGCAAGACCAAGGGCGAGGCTGTGCAGCTCTTCGAGCAGTTCCACAACCTGGTCACCGGCAAGGACGAGGCAGCCAAAGCGGACGATCTCGGCAAGATGGCGGTTTTCGGAGGCGTTTCGAAGTTTCCCGCGCGCGTGAAGTGCGCTACGTTGGCCTGGCATACGCTGCAATCCGCGCTCGAAGACGAAAAGAAGCAGGAAGCGGTTTCGACCGAGTAGGGAAGTAGCGCAGGTCTCCAGAGGTTGCGGAAAGGCCCGAATGAGAAGCGGATTCGGCCAGGGATGGATTGGCAGGGGCTAAAGCCCCGCACTGATTTTGTGCAGCTTGCGGCGCGAATAAATTCGCGCCCTGATACAAGACTTCTCGGCGAGCGAGCCTTACCGCAGCGTTTGCAGACTGGGTCGCTAAGCGAGTTTTTCTGCAGCCTATCCGGACCGGGTCGCCTGGCTGTCCGGACCGGGTCGCTGCGGCGACTGTGGGCCTCTCGGCCCGCAGAAGGGATTACGATGACGCGGATGGAAGACGACAAACAGCCCGATTCTGCCTCCGAACCCTTCCGCGAGGAAATGATCTGGAAGCAGTTGAAGACCGTTCGCGATCCCGAGATTCCGGTCAACATCGTCGACCTGGGGCTGATTTACGCGGCCGCCGCGCTGCCCGCTGAAAACGGCGGCAAACGCGTCGAAGTCCGTATGACCCTCACGGCTCCCGGCTGTAGCATGTCCGACGTGATCAAGGCCGAGGTGGAGCGCAAGCTTGCCGCACTTCCGGAGGTACGCGAGGTCAAGGTCGAAGTGGTCTTCGATCCGCCCTGGGACAAGAGCCGCATGTCCGAGGCGGCTAAGTTGCACCTCGGATTCGACTCCGATTTCGGCGCGCCTGCGCCGCCTCCCGGCTCCTTCAAGATCCTCCGCTGACGGAGAGGGCCAGGAGCGAATTCTCGCAGCGCTTTCATTGTCTCCGCGACCCTGCCTGCGCCCATAGTTCGAGTTCCCAAATGAAATCTCCAGGCCTTCGTTAACGATTACGAGACGTTTGTCACAGATGGTATGTGTGCTCTTAAATTACAGATTCTAAATGCCATAGTTTTGCGAGGCGTGGGCCAAACGGTGAGTCACTTGTCAACCCCATTTCAACCTAGGTAGAACGTCCCGGTCGCAGAAGTACTCCGTCTGGGATGCACCTGTGCGGTCAGCTACAGGCGGAAGCCCGGTATTGAACGCACAAATTTGTTTCTGATTTGACATCCAAAAACCAAGTCAACCACAACAGGAAACAAGGTTCAGGAGGGAAAAGTAGAAATGAAGGACTTAGCCAGTTATCGGAAACACACTTTCCTCGCAGTTGTTGTCGTGCTCGGAATCGCGCTGTGCTGTTCCATCGCGATGGCGCAGAGCGGCGCCGGCTCCATCCAGGGCACGGTTACCGACTCCACTGGGGCGGTGATCCCCGGAGCCATCATCCACGTCGTCAACCAGGGCACCAATATTACGGTCGATACCAGATCGAACGCGGTCGGCTTCTACCAGGTTCCGGATCTGTTCACGGGAACTTATGTGGTGACCATCACCGCGCCGGGGATGAAGACCTACAAGCAGACCATCGAGCTGCTGGTAGCGCAGAACGCCGCCATCAATCCGGTGATGACCGCCGGCAACGTGACCCAGCAGGTAACGGTCACGGCGGACACGGTGCAATTGACGACCACCGACAACGGAACCATCGCGTCGACGCTGGAGAATCAGCGCATCAATCAGTTGCCGATGAACGGGCGCAACATTGTTCAGTTGGCCGCGGAAACCACGCCGGGACTCGGTAGTTGCAACCAGGATACGAACGGCCAGTGCGCCAACGGGCTTATGGGCTACGGCATGGAGTATGTTGCCGACGGCGTCTCCCTCCAGAGCCGTGAATTCGGCGGCGGCCACGTCGGCGCTTATCAGTTTCCCGATCCCGATTCGGTTCAGGAAATGCGCGTGGAGACGACGGGACTGAGCGCCCAATATGCCACCCCTGCCACCGGCGTCATCACCACCAAATCCGGCACCAACAGCCTGCACGGCTCCCTGTTCTGGACGGCCCGCAACAGCTACTGGGGCACGGCGAAACAGCGCCAGAATCCGTCAAACTACGTGGCCGCACCGTATATCCGGAACGAGGTTGGCGGGTCGGTGGGCGGACCGATCGTTCTTCCGCACATCTATCACGGCAAAGACAAATCATTCTTCTTCTTTGCCTATGAGCGCTACTCGTTGGCCTCGGTCAGCGGTGAAACCGTCACCGTGCCATCGACACTTTGGCGCAATGGGGATTTCAGCACCATGATCGGCTCATCGGGCGCATTGCAGACCCTCTACGACCCCAATACTACGGTCTACACGGGCGGTACCTGGACGCGCCAGACGTTTACGCAGGAGTTCTCTGAGGGTCCCGGCGCCGGTCCCACGAATTGCAACGGCGACACCAATTGCATCCCGCTCAACCGCGAGTCTCCCACCGCGCAAGTCTTGAATGCCATCTCCCCGCTTCCCAGCCCGCAATATGCGAGCGTGAATCCGCTCCTGGGAACCAACCTGAGCGGTGACAACCCCACCGAGACTCGCGCTCCAACCTATACTTTCCGCCTCGATCACGAGTTCAATGAAAACAATCGGGCGTACCTCCGCTTCACCAACACGCCAGTCCATCAGACCGTACTGCGCAACCAGCCCTCGAACCAGCCGGCGACCATCGCCGCCTCGGTCAATGGTGTCAAATATCCGGCTAACGCCAGCGGAGTGACCGCCTACTACTACAACATGTTCAACGGCGCTGTCGGCTACACGCACGTATTCTCGCCCACTTTCTATGCCGAGACCATCGCCAGTCAGCAATGGTTCGCCGAATACAACAACGCGGGCGGTTCACCGCTCACCAACTTCGAACAGCAGATGGGCTTACCCAATAACTTTGGCGAGCCCGGCTTTCCGTATTTTGAAAATATTGTCTTCCCGGTCGACGGCACCCAGTTCATCTATTCCGTCACCCAGATCATCAGCAACCTCGACGAAAACCTGGTCAAAACCATGGGGAAGCACCAGTTGCTCTTCGGTGGCCGGTACCGCCATGAGCGGTTCGGATCCCGGCCCGACGAAGCTCAGGACAATATTCAATTCAACGGCTACGGCACCGCGCTGCTCAACTCATCGAGCAGCCCCAGCGCCTACGCCGGTGTGACCAACACCGGCCAGCTCAACGCCGATTTCTTTATCGGCGCGCCGCAGATTTACAGCATCAACAAGCAGGCTTCGTACCAGCACATGCACGACATGGAGTTCGATGGCTACATCCAGGACAATTATCGCGTCGCGCATAATGTAACCCTCAATCTGGGTGTCCGCTATGAGGCGCATCCGGCCATGTGGGAGAAGAATGGCCTGATGACCAGCTTCGACCTCAAGAATGACGCCATGGTGCTGGGCGCTCCCATCGCCACTTTGATCTCCGAGGGGTTGATCACGCAAGCTGCGATCAACAACGACAAGTTCGACGGCGCAAAATTCGAAACCGCCGCGGATGCCGGACTCCCGGACAAGCTCATCAACGACAATAATTTGGTGTTGTTGCCACGCGCCGGGATCGCATGGCAACCGTTCGGCCATTGGGGGACTGTGATCCGCGCCGGCTATGGAATCTACGCTTTTCCGGTTCCATTCCGCAGCTCCGTCAAAAACGTGGCCGGCAACAATCCCTTCCAGATCAACTACCAGATGCAATTCAACTCCTCCGGCCAGTCGCCGGACTGCATCTCCAGCTATTTGTTGCGATCGGTGCAGAGCACGGCGGCAGGTGTAGCCACCTATCCCCAGAATTGCACACCATCGAGCCCCGTGGGCGCCATGCCGGTGATGGGCGTCAACTCCGCCAACGTGGTCAACAGCAGCTCAACCACCTCCATCCTGCCCGGTTTCGGCAACTTTTCCATTAATCCCGACTATCCGGTCGACCGCGCCACCAACATCAACTTCACTATCGAGCAACCCACCAAGTGGAACTCGGCCATCCGCATCAGCTATGTGTTTTCGCACGGTAGCCGGCTCGATCAGTACTTCTACTACAACAATCACCCCTCCAATTTTGTGTGGGAGATGCAGAACGGCGTGAATGCGGTGCCCAGCGGCGGGTCGTCGGTCATTGGAACTTCGGCCGCCAACACCTATTCCAGCACCGCTACCGGACCCTACGACCAGACCACCTGGGGCGGCAATTCCATGAGCCAGAAGAGCGGCTGGTCCAACGACAACCAGTTGCAAGCCAGCTACCAGAAGCTGTATCACCACGGCATCGCCTGGCAGATCATGTTCGATTGGCAAAAGAACCTGCGCAACGGGGGAAACTGGAGCCGCGATAATCAGGTGGATCCCTACGAGAACTATCTGACCACCGCTGCGGCCAACACCACCGTCGGCTATCCGCTTTGCACCACTGTCGTAACCGGCGTCGGGTGCACCACCAAGAACACTCCGGACACGGTAGCGGGCACGCCGATTGCCATGGCCCTGCCGCCCAAGCCGCCCACGGGCACTCCCCCATGGGCGTTCTACCATGCGCTAGACAAGTTCGAAAACTATGGCACGGTGGATACGGCAACGCCAAAGAAGCAACTCCAGTACACCTACATCTTCGACCTGCCTATGGGCCGCGGGAAGAAATTCTTCGGCCGCGCCAATCGTCTTGTCGACGAGATCGTTGGCGGTTATCAGATTGCCGGTGACGCCAATCTCTACTCCAGCGACTTCACGATTACCGCCACCCACTGGGGACCTACCAGCTCGCTCCAGGTCTACAAGCACCAGCATCCGATTAACGATTGCCGAACCGGCAAGTGCTACACCAACTACCTCTGGTGGAACGGATACATCCCACCCACGCAGATCTCTACCAATACCTGCGGTGCAGGCCTCACGGCAGTCACCACCGTGCCATCCAATTACACCCCTTACCAGACGCCGATGGACACGGCATGCGCCGCGCCTTCCGGCGGCAAAACGGTGACCGACCAATACTACGGAAGCGACGAAGTGGGCATCATCGTTCCGGGCGCTTCGCAGGCGACGGCAGTGTCCATTGGTTACCAGCCCAGCCCCAACACATCGAGCAGCGGCAGTTGGGCGGGCGCCAATCCATTCTCAAAGACCGTCCTCGATGGACCGTTCAACTTTGTCAACGACGCCTCGTTGTTCAAGGTCTTTCCGATCACGGAGCGGGTCAATTTCCGCTTCAACATGGATATCTTCAATCTGTTTAACAATCAGGGATCTGTAGCCCCGAGCGGAAGCGATGGTATACAGAACCTCACAACCACTTCCAACAATTCCGCTCGCATGGTCCAGTTCTCGCTGCGGCTCAACTACTAGCGGGTCTTGGCGTGTGCCCCTGGAGGGCTTCGTTCGCCGGTTTGTGACCAACTTCGATGCAGGGCCTCCATGCATCGGAGAAACCGGAGAACGGGGCCCCGAAAGGGAAGAGTGCTATCGCCGGACGAGCTGACGCATAGGCTGCCGCAGCAGTTCTCTGGCCGATGGCAGATTTATACCAATAAGCAGTTCCCATGGCCCTGAAGCACGGACAAGAAAATCTATGCCGCACTCATTCCATTTTTCACGCCGGCGCTTTATCAAATCGATAGCCGCAGTCGCGGCAGCTACCCAGACGAAATTGGCGCTGCCGGCGTCGCTGGTGCGTCCGGTGCTCGCCAATGCCGAGGCATGCTCAGCCTCGCAATGCCTCGACTCCGGGTGGGAGTATTATCGCGGCGCGCTCGACGGACCCTGGGAGGTCTGGCGCGGCGACGAGATCGCGGTGTGGAAAGAAGTCGCCCTGCCGCACTGCTTCAACGACTACGACGCGTGCGATCCGGATACGCCGTACTATCGGGGTCATGGGTGGTATCGCAGCCGCCTATCGATTGCCAACCCCGTCAAGGATGGCCGGGTACTGCTTTATTTTGAGGGCGCAGGGCAAACTTCGCATGTGTACGTCGACCGCGCCATGGTCGGGTCGCACGTGGGTGGTTACGACGAATTCGTATTCGACATTACGGACGCCGTTGCGGCCGCGCCTGCAAGCAAAAGCAGCGTTCCCCTCGCCGTGCTTTGCGACAATTCCGAAAATCTCGAACGGCCTCCTTCCGACTTGAGCGACTTCAGTCTCTATGGCGGCCTCTACCGTCACGTGCATCTGGCGTATGTGCCCGCGGTTTCTCTTGAAGCAGTTCACATCGTGCCATCGTTTGTCACTGGCGCGATTCCCGATTCGGCGGCCACGGCCAAAGTGAAGGCACGCCTCTATAATCCCGTGAAATTTTCCGGCAGCGCGGCGCTCATCGTAGAAATCGCGGATGCCGCCGGCAAAATAATCGCGCGCATCGAAAAATCTCTCGCCGCATGGGACGGCGAAGCGGAAATCGCATCCACCACGATTGCATCGCCGGCGCTGTGGTCGCCCGCGCATCCCAATCTCTATACCTGCAACGTGACGCTGACTACCGCCTACGGCAAAAGCGTTGTGAAGGAGCGCTTCGGCATTCGTCACGCGGAGTTTGTGGACTACGGGCCATTCAAGCTCAACGGCGAGCGGCTGCTGCTGCGCGGCACGCAGCGCCACATGGACCATGCAGGCTTTGCGGCCGCCGAGCCCGATGCGCTCATCCGCACGGAGATGGAGCTGGTGAAGGCCATGGGCGCTAACTTCATCCGCCTCGGTCACTATCAGCAATCCAAGCTCGTGCTCGATCTTTGCGACGAACTCGGCCTGCTGGTTTGGGAAGAGGCGCCGTGGTGCCGCTCGGGCGTTGGCGACGAAAAGTGGCAGGACCACACGCGCCTGATGCTCGCCAACATGATCGACCAGCACTTCAACCACCCCAGCTTGATCATGTGGGGCCTGGGCAACGAAGATGACTGGCCGGGCGAGTATCCGGCTCTCGATCAGACAGCCATTTGCGGCTTTATGCGGGAGATGAACTCGCTGGCCCACGAGATGGATCCGTCGCGCTTCACCTCGCTGCGCCGTTGCGACTTCGCGCGCGACATCCCCGATGTGTACTCGCCGTCGATCTGGGCCGGCTGGTACAGCGGCGTCTACACCGAGTATGAAAGCGCGCTCGAAAAACAGCGCGCGCAGATCAAGCGCTTCGTGCACATCGAGTGGGGCGCCGACAGCCATGCACGCCGCCACGCTGAAATGCCGGAGTCGGCGGCGAAGGCTCCATTTGGCGCGGATCTTTTTGAGAACACTCCGGACTCGCTCGAAAAGGGAGCCAGAGCCGCGGTGTCTCGCGACGGCGATTGGTCCGAAACCTACGCCTGCGACCTCTTCGATTGGTATCTCAAGGTGCAGGAGACTTTGCCGTGGCTCGCTGGATCCGCGCAGTGGGCCTTCAAGGATTTCACCACGCCCCTGCGTGTCGAAAATCCGGTGCCGCGCGTGAATCAGAAGGGCGTTATCGAGCGCGACATGACGAAGAAGGAAGGCTACTTCGTCTTCCAGTCCTATTGGGCAGAGGAGCCCATGGCGCACATCTACGGCCACACGTGGCCGGTGCGCTGGGGTGCGGAGGGCCAGGCGCGCATTGTGAAAGTCTATTCCAATTGCGCCACGGCCGAGCTCTTCCTGAACGGCGCATCCGCCGGCACGCGGCGGCGCAACAGTCAGGATTTTCCGGCTGCCGGTCTGCGCTGGATGGTGAAATTTGCTCCGGGTAAAAACCATCTCCGCGTGGTCGCAGGCAAGAATGGCGTTACGGTCAGCGATGAGATTGAGTTTCAGTATCAGACCGCGAAGTGGAGCAAGCCGGCGCGTTTTTCCCTGGCGCAGATCGCCCGCGACAAGGACGTCGTCATCATTGAGGCTACGGCCTTCGATGCCAAGGGTGTGCTCTCTCTCGACGCAAAAAATGTGGTGCGTTTTTCTCTCGCCGGCAGCGGATCGCTGATTGACAATCAGGGCACTTCCACCGGCTCGCGCGTGGTACAGCTTTACAATGGCCGCGCGCGCATTTCTGTTCGCTGCAACGACGGCGCATGCACTGCGGGCGTCACCAGCGAGGGCATTGCGCCGGCGTTTGTAAGCGTTTCCGCGTGAGCCAGGCTGCAGAGAACTGTTTTGCGCGCGTGCCTGCGCGCGGTATCGTCCCCAGGAGGTTGAATTCTTCGATGCTTACACCGTTCAGGTGGAACGCCATGGTTGTTATCGTGCTGCTCGCGGCAACTTTCCCTGCAGGTGCGCAAAATTCTACGCCGCAAAATGCTCACCTCGCGCCGCCGCACGCCTTTCTGCCTCAGGTATTTGTTCTCGACGCGCACGAGCTGGCAGCTCTTCGTTCCGCCGATGTCAACGATCCACGCCGGCAGGAAGTCGTTCGTGCGGCCGTGACTGCGGCGGATCGTGCCATGAGGGAAGGTCCCTACTCGGTGATGGACAAGCCGGTGACACCGCCCAGCGGCGATAAGCACGACTACATGAGCCGCGCGACGTACTGGTGGCCCGATCCCTCCAAGCCCGACGGCCTGCCCTACATCCGGCGCGATGGCCAGACCAATCCTGAGAATCGCAAAATCACCGATCACGAAGAGTTCGGCCGCATGAGCGAAGCGGCGCGCGCGCTGGCGCTGGCCTGGTATTTCACCGGCAAGGCGGACTACGCCAACCGCGCTGCGCTGCTGTTGCGCACGTGGTTTCTCGATCCCGCCACCAAGATGAATCCCAACCTCGAATTCGCGCAGGCCATTGCCGGCGTCAACACGGGCCGTGGCATCGGCATTATCGACACGCGCCCGCTGGTCGACGCCGTTGATGCCGCCGGCTTGGTTGCCGGCTCACCCGCATGGACCACGGCCAACCAACAAGGCCTCCGCGATTGGTTCGCGCAATATCTGCAGTGGATGCGCACCAGCAAGAATGGAATGGATGAAGATGCGGCCAAAAACAATCACGGCAATTGGTACGACGTGCAGGTCACCGACATGGCGCTCTTCGTTGGCGATCGCGCGCTGGCTCGGGACACGCTGGAGCGCGTGAAGACTCGCCGCATCGCGGTGCAGATCGAGGCCGATGGGCGTCAGCCGCTGGAACTGGCGCGTACCAAAGCCTGGGGCTATAGCAATATGAGTCTCGATGCCTTGTGCAGGCTGGCCACGCTCGGCGACGAAGTGGGAGTGGATCTTTGGAATTTCAAAACTGCCGACGGCCGCTCCATTCGCGCCGCCATCGATTTTCTCGTGCCCTACGCAGCCGGCAAAAAGAATTGGGACTATCAGGAAATCGCCGGCTTCCACGCCGACGCTTTGGCGCCCACGCTGTGGCGCGCGGCTCAGGCCTACCACGATCCCAAATACGCAGTCCTGGCACAACAGATTGGATCAGACAGAGACGACGTCGAGACGCTGTTGCTGCGCGACGCGGTTTCGAGCACGCATTAGGATTCTTCTTCGTCGCCGGGCTGCGTTTTAGCCAGGCTTTCCAACTGGTTGCGCCAATCGAGCGACTCGACGAAGGCCCTCGACTCGCGCCAGCCGGGCTCCACAATCACATACAGTTCTAGATACACGCGCGTACCCAGCAGCGACTCGATTTTGCGGCGCGCGCTGGTGCCGATCGCCGTCAGTTTCGATCCGCCCTTCCCGATTAAAATCGCCTTCTGCCCCGTGCGCTCGCAGTAAATCGCCGCGTTGATCCGCGTCAGCGGTTTCGTGCCCGGCCGGGGCTTTCCTTCCGGCTCTTCAAAGCGCTCAATCACCACGGCCGCGGCATATGGAACCTCTTCGCCGGTCTCGATGAGAATGCTTTCGCGAATCAATTCGGCGACCATGAAGCGCACCGGCTGGTCCGTGTACTGGTCTTTTGGGAAGTAGCGCTCGCCCGTGGGGAGCACATCGACAATCTTGCGCACGAGCACGTCGAGGCCGTCGTTTTTTCGCGCGCTCACGGGGATGACTTGGGCAAACTTGTGCTGCTTGGTGAGCGATTCGATCATGGGCAGCAGTTCGTCTTTGCGGATCAGGTCGATCTTCGTCAGCACCAGGAATACCGGGCAATCGAGCTTGCTGATCAGCGAGAAAAGAAACTCGTCTTCGTTTGCCCATACGGATGCCTTGGATCTGGGTGCCTCCGGTCCCTCGCGTTTGGGGACCGGGGAGGGATCTTCGTTCAGCCGGATCCTCCGCGTCACATCCATTAGCACCAGCACCAGGTCGCGCGACTCCAGCGCATCGTGAACTTCCTGCAACATGCGCCGGTCGAGTTGCGAAGCCGGCTTGTGCACGCCCGGCGTATCCACAAAGACAATCTGCGCCGGCGGATGCACCTTCTTGCGCGCCGGCACTTCCAGCACGCCAATGATGCGGTTGCGCGTAGTCTGCGGCTTGGCCGTGACAATGGCCACCTTCTCGCCCGTAAGGGCGTTCAGCAGGGTGCTTTTGCCCACGTTGGGCCGGCCGAGGATGGCAACAAATCCAGATTTCACGCGTGACGCTCCATTCCTATTATCGCGGACTCCAGCGCGGAAACACTGCTACTATCTCCGCATGATGCCGCAAGGCCAAATCCCCGAGGGCAAAACCGAGCGGCTCATCCTGCGCACGCTCTCCATCGACGACGCGGCCCAGATCCAGGAACTGTTCCCGCACTGGGAGATCGTGCGCTACCTGCGTAACGTGATTCAGTGGCCCTATCCTGCGGATGGCGCGCTCCAATTCATTCGCGACTTCGCTCTGCCCGCCATCGTCCGCGGCGATGAGTGGATTTGGGCGCTGCGCCTGAAGAGCGAGCCGGAGCGCGTCATCGGTGTGATCAATCTGCGGCGCGGCCCGCACGACAACCGCGGATTCTGGCTGGGCCTTGCGTGGCAGGGACAGGGATTGATGAGCGAAGCCTGTGTCTGGGCCAACGATTTCTGGTTTGAGACGCTGGGCTTCACGGTACTGCGCGTCGCCAAGGCCGTCGCCAATACTACCTCGCGCCGCATATCGGAGGGCCAAGGCATGCGCCTCATCGGCAACGAGGAGCGGGACTACGTGTGCGGCCGGCTGCCCACCGAAATTTGGGAAATTACGGACGAGGAGTGGCGCGCGTGGAAGAACCGCAAAACAGACAATCGCCAAACCTAGGTCCGATCCAAATCACCCGGAATTGAGTTCGGCAAACCTTTCTCGCCAATTTCGCAATGCTGCGATCCGATTTCACCACACAAACGGCAGCAGACGGAACCGAACCGTCTGGCAATATTCCCGATAGCCGAATAGCCCCTTGGCAAGATACTGCTCTTCGTCGAGCAGACGGGCCACAAGCACGGCGGTCATTGGGAACAGCGACAGCAAGCCCCACCAGGAGCCGAGGGCCAGTGGTGTTCCGAGCAGAAGAACCAGCGCTCCGGCGTACATGGGGTGCCGCACCACGGCGTACGGCCCAGTAGAGACGACGGTCTGCTGCTCGGCTATTTCAATCGTTCCTGCGGTAAAGGTGTTCTCGCGGAAGACTCGGTAGACGACGAAGAAACCAGCGGCCACCAGCAGATTTCCCGCTATCACAATGGTTACGGGGACGTGGGACCAGCCGAAGCGGCGATCGAGCGACGGGATAAGCAATAGCGCGAGAAACGAGAGAGAAGCAAGGGCCTGAATCCAGTTCTGCCCTCTTCTTGTCTCCGCTCCGGGACCGGCCTTAAGTCGTCGCTCAAGCAATTCTCGATCGCGCCGCCACAAATCGACCGTAATTAACAATGAAGAGCAGCCAAAAACCGCAAGATAGATCCATGCCTGCCAGTAATGGAGCGTCCCCGCCGGCGCAAATAGCAGCAAAGCCATGATGGCAATTAACTGCACGAAGCCCGCGATGGTCTTGAATAACATAGCCCAATGTTACGGCTCAGGCGTCCTTCGGAAAGGGCAGCCGCGCGATTGGAGGAAACAGCCGCACGCGCTCGATGCGCCGGCCGGTCGAGGCAACAATCTCTACGCGCAGTCCCAGCGGTTCGAGCTCGACTGTTTCGCCGGCCTTGGGAATGCGGCCCGCAATCTCACTCACCAGGCCGCCCAGCGTGGTTGCTTCATAGTCTTGGCCGAGTTCCACCGTCTCGCCAAGAAGGTCGCCAAGCTGGTCGGCGGGAAAGCTGCCGGGAACGAGCCATGAGCCGGAGGGCTCGCGCTGCGGCTCTTCGATTTGCGAATCGATTTCGTGCTCGTCGCGGATGTTGCCCACGATCTGCTCCAGCAAATCCTCAATGGTCACGAGGCCGGCCACCGCGCCATACTCGTCAATCACAATGCGCATGTGCTGCTTTTCGCGCTGCATCTCGCGCAGCAGTTCGTAGCCGCGCTTGGTCTCAGGCACGAATGCGGCCGAGCGCAGGATCGTGGCCACGGTGCGCGTGCGTGCATCCTCATCGGCAATCTGCAGCAGGTCGTGCGCGAAGGCGAGCCCTTTGATATTGTCGAGCGAGCCAGAGTAGACGGGAACACGCGAGTAGTTGTGCTGCTTCAGCAGTTCCAGAAAGCGCTCCAGCGTAATCGATTCCGAGACGGCGAAGATCTCGGGGCGCGGCGTCATCACCTCGCGCACCAGCATGTCGCCAAACTCCACCGCCGAGCGCACCAACTCGCGATCGCTCTGTTCCAGAATGCCTTCTTCCTCGCCAGCCTCGATCAGCGCTTCCACGTCGGGCGCGGGCTCCTCGGGATTGGCGGGCGCCTCGGTCAGCTCTGCGACGGAAAAGAAAAAGCGAATGAAGACCGTGACCGGTGTCGCTAACCACAGCAGCAAACAGACGGGCCAAAGCAGTCGCGCCGCCCACAGCCCGCGCGTGCGGTTGAAGAGCAGTGACGGAATCAGCTGGTTCGAAAAAATCACCACCAGCACCACGCTTAGAACCGCCTGCGCAATCTCCGTTGGGTCCGGCTCCCCGGGAAGCGCGGCGTGGCCGAAAAGGATGGCTCCGAACTCGAGCGCGATGAGGCCGAACGAAAGCTGCACCAGAACCGCCGCGCACAAGGCGGCGTGCTCGCGGCTCAGGCCGAGATGCGGCTCGATGCGCTCCTCCCACGCGTCGAGATTTTCCTGCACCTCGCGGCTCAGAATCTTGCCAAATTCGGAGTAGATGCGGCTGATGTACGCGGCCAGTGTCTGCACCACCGCAAGCACAGCAACGCAGGTGATCTGGAGCAGCGTCATGGGCGCGCGCTCTTCTTCTTGGGTCTCGACGCTCTCGTTGCTTTGTCATCCCGAGCGGAGGCCGTCTTTGCGGCCGAAGTCGAAGGACCTGTGGTTGCTTTTCGCCTCCTTGCCCCATCCTTTCGCGCTTTTGGCGAAAGGGCAGGAGAAGCAGAGCGCTCAATCAGCCCCAGCGGTAGCTCCAGCTTCGCGCGCAAACTCTGCTCGCGGCGCTGCATTTCGCCCGCATCGGTTTCATGATCGTGGCCGGCCAGATGCAGCACGCCGTGGAGGATGAGCACCTTCAACTCGCAGGTGAGCGCGTGGCCCTGATCCGCGGCCTGGCGGCGCGCCGTCTCCACACTGATGGCCAAGTCACCCGCCATCTTCTCCGGGCCGGACGCCGGATTCGTCGATGGAAAGGAAAGAACGTCGGTGGGCTTGTTCTTGCCGCGAAAGCGCCGGTTCAGGTCGCGCATCGCTGCATCGCCGGTCAGCAGCACTGTCACCTGCTCGCGCAGGCCCACGGCTTTCTGCGCCTGGGCCAAAAACCGCGAGAGCGTTTGCGGAGTGGGCACTCGTTCGGCCCAAGGCAGCGCGCTTCGGCGCCATTTGGCGCGCGGCGAAGTTTCCACCGAGGACGGTCGCGAACCGGCGCTCGCAGTCAGCGGCAACGGCGAGAGTCCGCGCGGTTGCCGGGAAGGTCCAAGGTCCAGTTCTGGGTCGATGAGGATCATCGTGCGCAGGGCCGCGGCTCCAGTATGCGCGGCTTCGGGTCTGCTTCCCCCGGTCTGCTTCGATGATACGCGAAGGCCGTGTGCCGGCAGGACGCGTTTCTTTCACCCTGTCACTGACGGGCCTGCGATCCGAGAGTAAAATTCTGTGCCGAAGGGAGTTTTCATGCGCAAGACCTTTCTTTCTGCACTGTTTCTGCTTACCATGGCGGCGGGCGGCCAGGGCGCGGCCGGCCCCTATGACGGTGTGTGGAATACGACGATGACCTGCGAAGCCAAGGGCAACTCTCTGGGGTATACCTGGAAATTTACCAGCACCGTTGCGGACAATATTCTGCACGGCGAGCGGGGCGACGCGGGGCAGCCCGGCTACCTGGCGCTCGATGGAAGAATTAGTCGCGATGGCAGCGCCAAACTGACGGCTTCTGGCTTGGTCCTGTCGACGCAGTACACGCACGGCCCGCTCGTGAGCAAGGGCGAGCAGTACAGCTACGAAGTGAAGTCGCATTTCACCGCCACGGAGGGTGAGGGCGATCGCAGCACGGGACTGGGGATCTACGGCCACCCGTGCCACTACGTGTTCGGCAAGCAAGCGGCGCCCGCCGCGCCAGCCAAGCCGTAGAAACCGCAGATATAGCAAAGGCTGGGAACGCCCTGTTGTGTTCCCAGCCTGCTTCTTCTATTCCCTGATCCCATTCCCTGTTTCGCTGCGGCTTGGCAGGTTCACGGTCGGCCCCTCTTCAAAACTCAGGGCTCACACCCTCGCGAGACTCGAACTTGAGTCCGATGCAATTCAAGCGTCGCACAATTTTCACAAGAAGTTCATCGTTGACTTTTCCAAACAGCAAATACGATGATCGTTAAATTCGCTCTCGCGAGGAGGTCCACGGCATGCGGAAGCAGCCAGCGAAACTCCCCAGTTTTGCAAAACCAAAGATTCAGCCGGGAAACGCGGTAGCTCATGAGCCCGCGCATCAGATCTTTTACGATCCGCCGAAGCTCCCCGTTGGAGATCTCGTGAAGGCTCTCTCGAGCGTATTGCCAAGCATCGGTGCGACGGCGGCCAAGAATAAGAAGCTCGTGTTTCATATGCTCGGCGACACCGGCGGAGTCTATGGCACGGAGGCGCAAGATGCCGTGGCGGCTGCGATGGTCAAGCAGCTCGGCTCAGACAGCGGCGTTCCACCCGAGTTCTTCTATCACTTGGGCGATGTTGTCTACTTCAACGGACAAAGCAATCTATATACACCGCAGTTTTATGAGCCGTACCAGAACTATGACGCCCCAATTTTTGCCATACCGGGCAATCACGACGGTGATTCAAAAGTCATGAAAGGAGACCCGGCGGATAACGATCCGTATTCTCTTTTCGGGTTCATGGAGAACTTCTGCGATCAAACCGCGACGCCGCAGTTCAAGCACAGAAATACCATGAATCAGCCCTACTGCTACTGGCGGCTCACTGCCCCGTTTGTACAAATCATCGGTCTCTATTCGAATGTGGATGGCAACCTCGACAAGAGCGGAGACTCAGGACAATACGGCTGGTTCGTTGACCAACTGAAAGCGGTGCCCAGCGATAAGTGGCTGATCGTCGCAGTGCATCATCCCTGTTACTCATTGGATTCAGCGCACGGCGGCTACCCCGATATTCTCGACAGCCTTGACGCTGCCTTCAAAGCGGCCAAGAAGCAGCCGGATGCGGTTCTTTCCGGTCATGTGCACAATATGCAGATCTTCTCGCGCGAGTTCGGCTCGAAAACTGTTCCGTACATCATCTGCGGCAACGGCGGCTATGCGCACAATGAGAAATCTATGCACCAGATGCAAAAGCTGGTCGCTGGCTCGCAGCTTCCATTTCAGACATTGAACGATAAGAGTGTGTCCTTGACTGCATTTGACACGGCCCACTCGGGATTCTTCAGGGTCACAGCCGGGCAGTCCGAGCTGACATTCGACTACTTCGCTGTGCCCTTCGACGGCGAGGCCGATACGTTGAACCCTTACAAAACCGTGACCGTTCAGGCCGGTCGCGCGAAGACAGCGAACTAGCGCATTTCTTCCTTGGATGCCGGACCCCATTCCAGTTTGGGAATGGAACATTCTAGTCTGTTATCTTGTGCCCTTGTGTTTCGCCTTACTGCGGCTTGGCCGGATGCTTCGGCTGCGGCTCCTGGCGGTCTTCGGTTTGTGAAACTCCGACTGCGATTGCACCCTCGAGCGGCAATTCCTGCTGTTGCGGCTTGGCGCTTTCGTACGCGCGGACGATGCGCTGCACCAGCGGATGCCGCACAACGTCGCCCTCTTCAAAATGGCAGAAGGCAACGCCTTCAACGCCGCCCAAAATGTTGATTGCGTCGAGCAAACCCGACTTGCGCGGGTTGGGCAGATCGATCTGCGTGATGTCGCCCGTGATCACGGCCTTGGAATTGTTGCCCATGCGCGTGAGGAACATCTTCATCTGCTCGATGGTGGTGTTCTGCGCTTCGTCGAGAATGATGAACGCATCGTTGAGCGTGCGGCCGCGCATGAAGGCCAGCGGAGCGACTTCGATGACATTGCGCTCCAGCATTTTGTCCACCTTCTCGACGTCGATCATGTCAAAGAGCGCGTCGTAGAGCGGGCGCAGATAGGGGTCGATTTTTTCCTGCAAAGTGCCGGGCAAAAAGCCCAGCCGCTCGCCGGCTTCTACCGCGGGGCGCACCAAAACAATCCGGCTGATGCGCTTGGCGTTGATGGCGGCCACGGCCATGGCCACGGCAAGGTAGGTTTTGCCGGTTCCGGCCGGGCCCACGCCGAAGACCATATCGTTCTGCTCGATAGCCTCCACGTAGCGGCTCTGGTTGAGCGAGCGCGGCTGCACGGTGCGCTTGATGCCGGCCGATCGCTGCTTGCCAGCCTCGGCTACGGTGCGCAGAGTGGTCGCGGAGTCGGCAACGACCAGACGCAACATGCCGTTCAATTCGCCGTTGTGGGGATTGATGCCCTGACGGCGCAAGGCTTCGAAGTCCTCGAAGATCCGTCGCACGCGGGCCACGCTTTCTTCCGGTCCCTGTACGTGCACGGCGTCGGAGCGAAGATCGATGCGAACACCGAGCGAGTCTTCCATCAGTTTTAGGTTTTCATCGCGGGTCCCGAACAGGGGCTCGAGGTTTGGCGTGATCTCCAGAGCGATCTTCAAAGGGTCAACGTCCTCCCGAACGGTGAGTTGTATTTAAGGAGTATCGGCAGCACACAGTGGCAACGCAAGCGCCCCTCGGGCGCCTGCTGGCAAACGGCTGATTTTGAAAGGAGTGGAAGAGCGCAGGGTACAACCGGGTCCATAGTCTGGGCTGTCCTGCGAGGCCGCGGATTGGGGTTGAGTACCAAATCCAGTATTGCGAGATTAGCGCGAGCCGAGTTTCGCGTCAACCGTTGCTCCATTACTTTTGATGCAGAAGTTGTCGAAGCAGATACGGGGCCGGAGCCCGGGAGCGCGAATCGGGGCCACGCCGGGCCGGGCCGACGGGGGCCTCGGTCCGGTACACTGCTCTCAATCTTCTCGTGCTGCGCTGAGGAATTCCGCGGATGTCGCTTCTCTATATCGTGGTCCTGGTCGTGATCGCCTCTGCGCTGCTGGCGGTGGCCATTTTTCGGGGCCTGCTGGTTAAAACCAAGGCTGACTACCTGGTCGCCGGGCGCTCGCTTTCTGCTTTCGTGCTGGTCCTCACGCTGCTGACTTCGTGGATCGGCGCGGGATCGCTCTTTGCCGGGGCTGAAAACGCCTACAAAAACGGCTTTGCAGCGTTGTGGTTGCCGGCTGGCGGGTGGTTGGGGCTGCTGCTGATCTACTTTATTGCGCCGCGCGCGCGCAAATTCGCGCAGTTCACGCTGCCTGACCTGCTTGAGGCCCGCTATAACCAGACCGCGCGCGTGCTGGGGACCATCGCGATTCTCTTTGCCTACGTGGCCATCACCAGTTATCAGTTCAAGGGCGGCGGCAACGTGCTGCACCTCATTTTCCCCGACACGCTTTCGGCGGAGCAGGGAACCTGGATTATCGCAGCCTTTGTCGTCGTGACCACGGCCATGGCCGGCATGTCGTCGGTCGCCTACATGGATGTGGCCATCGGCTCGCTGGTGACGGTTATCTGCGTTATCGCCACGCCTATGCTGCTGGCCAAGGCAGGCGGCTGGAGCGGGCTGCACGCGGCGCTGCCGGCGACGCACTTTGAAGTGCTGGGCAACCTGACGCTGGTGAAGGCGCTCGAATTCCTCGTTCCCACCATGCTGCTGATGCTCGGCAATCAGGTGATGTACCAGAAGTTTTTCTCCGCTAAATCCGAGCGCGACGCGCGCATCTCCGTCGTCGGCTGGATTGTGGGCACAGTGGTGCTTGAAACTTTGATTGTTGCCATCGCTGTGATTGGGTCAGCACTTTATCCCACCGGGGAAGTCGCCGCGCAGCCCTACGAGATCATCCCTTATACGGCGCGTCACGGTCTGCCTGCGCTCATGGGCGCGTTGCTGCTGGGTGCGGTCTTCGCCAAGGTGATTTCGACGGCCTCGAATTATCTCTTCTCGCCGGCCAGCAATCTTATCGAAGATGTTTTCGTGCGCTACATCTCTCCGGGCGCATCGAACAGGAGCGTTCTCATCTTCTCTCGTGTTGCCGTGGTGCTGCTCGGCGCGTGGGCGCTCTATCAGGCTCTCTACGCGCCCAGCATTCTGGCCAAGATGCTCTATGCCTATACGATCTACGGGGCCGCGCTTACGCCGGTGGTGCTGGCTGCGTTCTACTCGAAACGCGCGACGGCGTGGGGAGCAGTCGCTGCTATCGCAATCGGCACTTGGGTGACTTTGGGGTGGGATCTCGTTCAGGGGAGCTGGCGTCTTTCGACGAAACCCCAGCCTTTGAACGAATTCGTCCATGCCGTGGGTTTTGTGGTTTTCTATCCGCTGTTTCTAGTTAGATCCAATCTTCCGTCGCTCCTTGCCGACCGCGACGCCATCTTTCCGGCGCTCTTCGCCGCCATCACCGCATTCATTGTCGTAAGCGCCTTCACGCCCAAGCCGTCGGCGGAGCAACTGGCGAAGCTTGCCGAGTAGGGGATTGCGGAAAAAGGCCGAATGAAAAACGAATCCGGCAAAAAATGAATTGGCAGGGGCTAAAGCCCGACTCATTCTGCTTGCTTTTTTGGCCCGGCTAAAGCCGTGCCCTTGTTACAAAGCCCTCTGACTCGCGTTTTTTCGCAGCTCGCGAGAGAAAGCGATTAATGCCCGCTTGGACGAAGCCCGTTAGTGCTTCTCCGTCCACTTGAGCGTCTTCTCGGCGAGGCCTGCGAAGGCTTTCACGGCTAGCTCCAGGTGCTCGGTGCGAGTGTCCTCGATTTTGTTGTGGCTGATGCCCTTGATCGACTGGACGAACATCATTACCGTGGGAATTCCTGACCGGCAAACCTCCGACGCGTCGTGCAGCGGGCCCGAGGGTAGGCGTCGCGTCGCCGGGGTCACTTCCAAAACCGATTCCTCGCAGAGCGGGATCAGCTCCTCATGAAACGGAACTGGCTCGATACTCCAAATTCGCGACCACTCCACCTCGCAGCGCTCTTCGGCGGCAAAGCGCCGGCTGGCAGCCTGCGCCTCCGCAAACATGCTGGCCAGAATGGCGGCGTCCAGATCGCGCTGATCGAGGGTCGCCTCGCAGCGCCCAACTACGGCGGTCACAATTCCGGGAAAGGTTTTTACGCTGCCCATGGTGCACACAGAGTCAGCGTGCTTGCCGGCGATTGCGCGAATCTCGAGCGCCAGTTTCGCTGCGGCTGCGAGCGCATCGCGGCGCACCGCCATGGGCGTTGAGCCCGAGTGCGCCTCCTGGCCCGTGAAGGTGATGGCATAGCGCTCCACACCCTTCGTCCCTGTCACCACTCCCAGCGGCAAATTTGCATCTTCCAGCACTGGCCCCTGCTCAATGTGCAATTCGAGATACGCAGCGATGTTCTTCCGCTCCGCAGCCGCGTCTCCAATGCGGTCGATGTCGATGCCGACCTGCTTCAGAGCTGCTTCCAGCGTAATGCCGTCGCGGTCCGTGCGGGCGCGGTCGGCGGCAATCGAGTGCGTCCCCGCAAACGCGGCCGATCCGAAGAGGCTGCGGCCAAAACGCGCGCCCTCCTCATCTGCCCAGTCGACCAGGCGCACGGTGAATGGTGGTTTGCCGGAGTACTTTTCCGCCAGATACCGCACCACCTCAAGTCCCGTGACCACGCCGAGCGCTCCATCCAACCAGCCGCCGTTGGGAACCGAGTCAAGATGGCTGCCGAGTACCAGCGTCTTCTCGCTCTGGCCCCGCAGCGTGATCCACTGATTTCCGGCGGCATCGAAGTGCCGCTCCACGGGAAGGCCGATCAGCTTCGTCCCAAACCATTCGCGGGCCTTGAGCCATGTGGGTGTGAACGCGACCCGCTGCGCGCCGTCGGCGTTGGCCGTCAAGTCGCGAAGCTCACGCAGATTCGAAATTACGTTTTCGGGTTTCAGTGGCATAATCCCCCCTATTTTCGAAGCAGGTTCCGTCTTGCGAAGCTTTGTGCAGATTCTAGAACTCCGACCGGATAAAGAAGTGCGTGTGCGGGTCTGGAGACCCACACGACAGCCGGTCTGGAGACCGGCGCTACAGGTACAGAATCAAGCGGTCAAGGATCTGGTCCTGCAACGGCCGCTCCACGTGATCCAAGATACGCCTCCCGATTGGCTCTGCTTGCGCCGGGGTGTTCCGGCAGCGAATAAATTTGTTCCGGCCAGGCAAACCGGTCTTACACTGTCGGTGACCCCCCGAGAACGCTATGCCGGTGGCTCAACTCACCCTCGAGATCCGCATCGAGCACGCCCAATCGCTCAAGGACCGGCGGCAGGTGGTGCGTTCGCTCAAGGACCAGTTGCGCCAGGGCTTCAACGTCTCCGTGGCCGAGCTCGATGAGGCGGTCACCTGGCAATCGGCCACCATCGGCGTCGCCGCTATCTCGCGCTCGCGGGATTACCTGCACGGCCTGATGGAAGAAGCTGAACGCGCCGCGCGGCGCATGACGACGGAGCTCGGCGCTGACCTGACCGACTCTTTCTGGGAATATATCGAGAGCTAGAAGATAGCGGGGTTAGCGGCGCTAGCGGAGTTGGCGGAGTTAGCCGATTCAGACCGTAAAACCCCGCAATCTCGCCGTGCTAACCTGAATCTTTGAGTTCGGCGTCTCCACGCGTATTTATCATGCGCGGGAGCGGCCGAGCACTTGGGGTGTTCGCTTGCAACCCACTGCATTCGTTATTGCCGTATTCGAGTTTGTGCTGCTGCTTTTCTCGCTCAGTTTTCACGAGTGCGCGCATGCCTGGATGGCCTCGCGGCTCGGCGACCAGACGGCCCGGCTGCAGGGGCGCGTGACGCTTAACCCCATGTACCACATCGATCCCATCGGGACTTTGCTCATTCCGGCACTTGCGATATTTGGACCATTTATCGGATTCAGTTTCTTTAGCGGGTTCCTTATCGGCTGGGCCAAACCGACCCCGGTCATTACGCGCAACTTCAAGAAAATCGTCCGCGACGACAACCTCGTAACGCTGGCGGGCCCATTCTCAAATCTTCTGCTTGTCGGGATTGCATTCGCGATTCTAGCCGTGGTGTGCATTGCCGTGCCCGGCGGGCGAACGCTGGTGCGTGCGAATTTGGGCGGCGTGCTGGCCTTCGAAGGCGGATTGCAGCCTCTGGTGCTGCTTGCGCTGCTGGCCATAGAAGTCAACCTATGCCTCTTCTTTTTCAACCTGCTGCCCATCCCTCCGCTCGATGGCAGCCGCGTGGTGCGCAATATGCTGCCCTATAGAGCCGTCCAGGTCTACGATCGGATCGGCGGCTGGATAGGAATAATTCTCATGATTGTCGTTGGCGGATTTCTGCTCCGCCTGTTGTTCGTGCCCGCGCTGGCCCTCGTTGATTCGCTGCTTGGGCGCCTCTGAGAAAGCCGGTGGTAGTGGGTCGGTTTGAAGAAATCATCCCTCAGCGGCTAAAGCCGTGCTAATTTTGCTGCACTTGCGGCACGAGTAAACTCGTGCCCTTTCAAAACGGATTCGAACTGACCCAGCACCAAGCCATGCCTTCGCCCATCCCTCCCGCTACAATGGAATGAGCGTTTTATTTGGAATTTCATTGTCATGCACCCGGCCATTTTTCCTGGCCGCCAGGAACTCGAATCGCAATCATGTCTGAACTCCCTAATCGATCGGAACGGCCGCGCGTTTTAAGCGGCATGAGGCCCACGGGAAAGCTGCACCTGGGAAACTACATGGGCGCGCTCGCCAACTGGGTCAAATTGCAAGACCAGTACGAGTGCTATTTCTTCATCGCCGACTGGCACGCGCTGACGACCGACTACGCGGACCCGGGAAAATTGCAGTCAAAAACGCTCGATGTAGCGATGGATTGGCTGGCTGCCGGCCTCGATCCGAACAAGTCAACCATCTTCATCCAAAGTCATGTACCGCAGCACGCGGAGCTCCACTTGCTCTTCTCGATGATGACGCCGCTCGGCTGGCTCGAGCGCGTGCCAACCTACAAAGAGCAGCAAGAAAACCTCAAGGGCAAGGATCTGAGCACCTACGGATTCCTTGGCTATCCGCTATTGCAGGCCGCCGACATTCTGGTCTATCAAGCCCAATACGTTCCAGTGGGCCAGGACCAGGTCGCACACGTTGAGCTCACCCGCGAAGTAGCGCGTCGATTCAACTCGCTCTATCGTTCACAGGTTTTTCCCGAACCGGAGGCGCTGCTCACGCCTTCGCCCAAGCTGCCTGGCACCGACGGCCGCAAAATGTCCAAGAGCTATGGCAACGCCATCGGAATCTCGGAGTCGCCGATGGGAGTGATGTTCAAAGTTCAATCCATGTCTACCGGAGGCCAACGCATCCGGCAGACGGATCCAGGTGATCCGGATCTCTGCCCCGTTGGCGAACTGCACAAGATATTTAGTATTCCCGAAGTGATCGCGGAAACTCGAAATGGCTGCCGCACTGCAACGATTCGCTGTGAGTCTTGCAAGACTGAAGCGGGCCGATCTGTTTGCAACGTCACTGAACCCATACACGTTCGAAGAGCAATGTTAGAACTCGATGTCGAAAGGATTTGGGAACAACTTCGCAGCGATTCTGTAAACAAGGCGGCCAGGCGCGCAGAAGAAACGATGATTTCGGTGCGCGCAATCTTCGACATCTCGCATAGTCTCGGTTTTACGCGACGTCTTTCCTCGGCTACACCCGAAGAGCAGGACAAAATTCGCGATCTGAGCGCTTACACCGATTGGTGGGACCTGCCGAGGGATCAGCGATCCAGGGTTTTGAGAGATTACTGGAGAGACAAGCTCGTTCCGTACGACATTCCTCTTTCGCAGGAAGGCAATCGTGCTTTTTCCACCATTGAGCGCGAGTTGGAGGAGCCATTCCTCACCGCCAGAAAGAAGCGCGTCTTTGTGACGACCTCGCGCGACCTGAATCAAGGTGACAAGTGGGAATTTGAGATTCCTGCAAGGTCTTACGAGATTTGGACTTTGCTATGCTGGCGCAATTCCGACAAGAGCCTTCACGATTTCGTTCTACCCCAAAAAGCCTTCTTGTCGGACTTTTCTTTGGCAAAGAAATCTGCGAAAAAAGAAGAGAAAATCCCGGTCAGTATCCTGAAAATAGAGGGTAACCGCTACTTTCTCAGCATTGCAGGCAAGACCGGCAAGGACATCACCGCTTTTGAACGGGATTATCAACCTCTCGGATAGAAGCTAAACCGGAGCGGGTTGCGCGGGACGTGATACTGCTCCGATTGCAGGTGCCAGCGTCCCAGAATCGGCCGGGAAAGCAAGAATGACGGAACGACCAGTCCCGTGGTGGCGCAGGGCGCTCACCGTTGCCCTCGATGGAATCCGCTCGGGATTCGGTCTCTTCCGGCGCAACGTGAAAGTCGCTACGGGCATGGAGGTTGCTCGACAGGCCGAGGTCGCTGTCGAACGCCGTGAAGCGGAAAGAGACGAGACGGAAGTACAAAAAGAAGAGAGACGAGTGAAACCATCTTCCCCCCAATTCGAAGCGACTGCGGCCGAAGAGCCCGCCGGTGTCGAAGAGCCCGCTGTGGCCAGAGATTCTGTTGTGGACGAAAACGCGGCGGCCGCAGAGGGAGTTGCACGCGCTGCCCAAGAAACTGCGTCTGAGCCGCCTGCTCCGGCGCCGGAACCTGCCGCGCTGGAACCACCCCCATCCATCGAGGAGCCGCCGGCTCCGGAACCGCCCGTGCCAATCGAAGAGCCTCCTGCCGCAACCGAGAGCGGACCTGCGACCGCACCCGTCGTCCAGGCAACGGAAGAACTCTCTGATGAGCCGCAAGACATGTCAGGGCACGACTTCAATCGTGCCGAAAGCGTCCCACAGTCTGTAGGAGCTTTAGCCCCTGTCGCAAGCCTCCCCCGAACCGAGCCGGAAGTTCCATCTGCCTCCGAGTCACCCGACGAGCATGCCGAGCCAACTCCCGCCGCTGCCGGCGAAACAACTCAAGCGGCCGAAACCGCATCGGCAGAAGAGATGACCGAACTCCTCGAAATCGCCGCCCCACCGGTCCGGGAAGAAGCAGCCGCGCCGGAGGTTCAATCCTTTCCGGAAGAAGCAACCACTCGCGTCTCACCCCAGGATGCAGCCGCCGCGCCGCCGGTGGAAGAGCTCGTCGATCCTCCAGCGCGGGATCCCGAACTGCCACCTGTGACCGACCCGGTACCCGTGCCCAAACCACCCGTGACCGAACCCCCGACCGCGCCCGAACCACCTGCACCCGAGCCGCCCGAACCACCGCCGCTTCCTGTGCCGGATCCGCTGCCCGCACCGCCTGTGACCGAACCGCCTGGGCCTGATCCGCTGCCGGCTCCCGTGCCGATCGATGCCGCGCCAACGCTGCCGTTTCCTGAAAAGCACGAGCGCACCACTCAAGAAAAAGTTGCCGCTGCGCTCAAGGCTCGTGAGGCGCGCGGAGAAGACGCCGACCAGTCGCCATTTTCCGTCATTGTGAACCAGGTCTACGACGGACCGCTCGACCTGCTGCTCGATCTCATCCGCAAGCAGGACATCGATATTTACGACATCCCCATCGCTAAAATCACGGCGCAATTTCTGGCCTACGTCGACCAGTTGCGCGCCGGCGACATGGATGTGGCCGGAGATTTTATCTACACCGCCGCGCTGCTCATCCACATCAAGAGCAGGATGCTGTTGCCGCGCGCGCCTTCCGGGCCCGACGACACGGCCGAAGATCCGCGGCGCGAGCTGGTGGAGCGGCTGCTGGAGCACGAGCGCTTCAAGAACGCCGCGCAGATGCTGCGCGAGAAGCAAATGCTTGAAGCTTCCACGTGGACCAATCCCGGCATTCGCGAGTTCCAGGAAGACGCTGCCGCGGAGCCTGAGATCGCCGCCGACACCACCGACCTGGTGCGTGTTTTCAGCGATATTTTGGAGCGCGCGCGCAATCGCCCCATCCTCAATGTCGAAGAGGACTCGGTCACGGTCGGCCAGATGATCCAGTTCCTGGCGCGCCGCCTCACCATGGAAGATAAGCCCGTCGCGTTGCGGCGCATGCTCAGCCACACCAAGTCAGAACGCGCGCTCATCGCCATGTTCCTTGCGCTGCTGGAACTCGTCCGCCTGCAGGCCATCCTGCTGCGCCAGGACCGGCACTTCAGCGAGATCTTCATCAAGAAGCACGCGGGCTTTGATGCGCTGATGAATCAGGGGCTCACCAGCGCGCGCGACGATTGGCGCTGAGCGCTCACGGCGAGACGCTAGAGCTGGTTGCATAAATCCTCAGGGACGATTGAAAGACATCCCTCAGGGGCTAAAGCCCAAGTTTTATGCGGGTCTTGCGGCACGACTAAACAGCTTGCTGAAAAAGTCCGAAGCGAGCGCGAAGTGTAGCGAAAAAACATCCC
>JARLFZ010000109.1 GCA_031296305.1 Occallatibacter sp.
GACTCCATGCCGCTGCACTACATCGCTTGGAAACAGGCGCTCGGCGAGTGGGGCGCCACCTTCGACGAAGAGCTGTTCTACCAGTGGGGCGGCAAGCCGCCGAAGGAGATCATTGCCGATCTGAACCAGATGCAGGGGCTCCATATGCCGGTGGAAACTGTGGCCGAGCGCAAGGAGAATCTCTACTACGCGCTACTGCCGCAGCTCAAGCCGGTGCCGGAGGTGCTGGAGCACATCAACGCGCAGTACGGGCGCATTCCTTTCGCGGTGGTTTCGGGCAGCACGCGCGAGTCGATCGTGAAGTCGCTCACCACCGTCGGTCTGCTTGACCGCTTCGACGTCCTGGTCGGTCACGAAGACTACACACGCTCCAAGCCCGCGCCCGATGCTTTTCTAATCGCGGCCGAGCGGCTCGGCATCGCTGCTAAAGACTGCCTCGTTTTTGAAGACACCGAGATGGGCATCCAGGGCGCCACCGCAGCCGGCATGGCATCGGTGCGCGTTCCGCCGCCGCTCGAGCGCCGCAACGGAACCGCTGCGGGCGGGGCTTCGTAATCAGAGACAGCCTTCAGGAGGATTCATTGTCTTCCTCAGACACTCATGACAGTCCGAGCGCCGGGCGCAGTATCGATTTCGCGATTCTGGTCGCGATTGCGGCCGCCGTTGCGCTGCTGCATCTGTTTACCAACATGCGCTACGGCTTTCATCGCGACGAGCTGCAGTTCCTGGGCGACGCGCGCCATCTCGATTGGGGATTCGTCGCCTATCCGCCGTTCACGCCGTTTGTCGAGCGCATTGGGCTTGAACTTTTCGGCCTCTCCATGGTGGGGCTGCGGCTGTTCTCGGTACTGGCGCAGGCCGCGGCCGTTGTTGTCACCGGGTTGATGGCCAAGGAGCTGGGCGGGGCGCGTCTGGCACAGATGATGGCGGCGCTCGCTGTAGCGTTTTCTCCGCTGCCGCTTTTTGAGGGCACGGAATTTCAGTACTCGACGTTCGATTTTCTGTGGTGGGTGCTGATCGCGTATTTCACGGTGCGCCTGCTCAAGTCCGACGATCCGCGATGGTGCCTCGGCATCGGCGCAGCGATCGGCCTGGGCCTGGAAACCAAGTACTCGATCGCTTTTTACATTGCGGGAATTCTAGCCGGACTTGTCTTCACGCCCGCGCGCCGCTACTTCGCGAGCCGTTGGTTTTGGGCCGGGATGGCGCTGGCGCTGATCATTTTTCTGCCCAATCTCGTGTGGCTCGTGCGCCACGACTTCATCTCCTACCACTTCCTGCAGCACATTCACGCACGCGATGTGGGCGAGGGCCGCGCCAAGGGATTCTGGAAGGGCCAGTTCCTGATCTGCACCAACCTGGCCGCCGCGCCGCTGTGGATTGCGGGGCTCATCGGCTTCCTGCGCGAACGACGCTACCGCATGCTGGCGCTGATGTACCTGGTTCCGCTCGCACTCTTCGCCGTAGGCAAGGGCCGCAACTACTACATGGCCGGCGCGTACCCCATGTTGCTGGCCATGGGCGCGGCGATGGCAGGGAGTTGGCTCGCTTCCCTGCCCCCCTGGGGCCGGCGGACCATTGAGACGGTTTACTTCGCGGCCTTTGCGCTGATATCGGTTTATGCATGCGCGGTCATTCTGCCGCTGGCATCGAGCGGACCGCTTCGCGAATTCGCTCTTGCGCATAATGGCGACCTGCGCGAGGAAATTGGCTGGGATGATTTGGTGCGTACAGTGGCGCAGATTCGCGATTCGCTCCCGCCAGAGCAGCAGGCGCATCTCGGTATCACCGTCGGTAACTACGGCGAAGCTGGCGCCATCGAAATGCTCGGTCCGGCCTATCACCTGCCTCCGCCCATCAGCACGGTCAACTCCTTCTGGCTTCGCGGTTATCCCACGCCGCCGCCAACTACCATCATTTTGCTGGGCAACAGCCGGGAGCGGGCAGACGAGCTTTTTACGAACTGCCGCCTCGCCGGCCACAACGGCAACTCCGAAGGCATACGCAACGAAGAGAGCATCGATCATCCCGACATCTTCGTCTGCGGTCCTCCGCGCAAGCCGTGGGCCGAAATGTGGCAGAACGTTCGCGACTTCGGCTGATGAGCCGTTCCATTTCTTCACTGCCTCAGTACAGCAACACGGCCACGCGATACGACGTAAACGCGCCGCCGCCATTCTGCGCGGGGCAACTGCCGATTGCGGCTTTGCGATAGTTGCCTGAGGCCAACTGTTTCACCAGATCCTGCGGCAGATGCGCAAGATCGGCGTTCTGCCAGCGAATCATCCACGCCGGACTAGCCGCCGTGGAACGCAGAAGATCGTGGTCGCCGGCGCAGGCCGATCGTGCCAGCGTGGGATCGCGGAGGATCGAAACGCCGCTCGCGCGAACCAACGAGGCCACACGCGCTTCTACCTGCATCGGGCTCAGGCTCTCGACAGAGGCGCTGTAATCGGCCACCGCGTAGAGCACGCCACGCGCGTACACCACCGCAATGCCCACGTGGTCGACTTCGGGACTCAGCATGTTTTTGCGATGGCCCGGCGACTGCATCCACCCTTGGTGCATAGCGGCGGCCGAGGGGGCCAGGCCCACGTTCTCCTCAATCAAGCCGAAGTGCGCGCCCGCCTGCGCTGCGCGGGAGCCCAGGTCGGGCTCGCCGCGGTACTGGTGAGAGATGGGACCCCCCGCAGCCATGATGCGGCAATGTTGCAAGGCCGCGGACGCCAGCGCCGGGTCCCACGTGAGGGCCGCCACGCCGGCTTGCGCCCGCGCCTGGTTGCCCAGCGCAAAAATTTGTTCCACCACTTCTCGCAAATCGGGCGCGCCCGTTCCTTCTTGCGGGTATTGCTGGTATTCCTGGTTTTGCGGCGGTGCGGCCACGAGCGGCCGCGGCTCGACCGTGAAGGCCAGCACAATCGTCCCAACCAAAACCCAGGGAAACACTCTCATGGCGGATTGAACCCGGAACCGGCGCGCATGTCGCTGCGTTCTGGCGCGGCGCATGGTTTCTTCTATCACAAAAGTACTGCGTCAAGCGCGGGTTCGCCTGCGTCGGCAGTAGCGGGCGTGGCGCTACTCGACCTCCGCAGCTTTGAGGTCTGGATTGCGCGGGTTATTGCCGAAATCGTCGTGCGGTCCGATCCAGATGAACAGAAAGATGGCGGGCAACGCGACGATGCTGGTGAGCAGGAAGAACCGCACCCAGCCGATCTTCTCTGACAATATTCCTCCTGAGGAGGCCACCACGGTGCGGCCAAGCAAAGCCAGCGAGGCCAGCAGCGCGTATTGAGTCGCCGTAAAAGCAGGCGAGCAGAGACTGGAAAGATAGGTCACCAACGCGGTCCCGGCCATTGCCCCCGTGAGATTTTCGGCAGTGACACATAAAGCAAGGTAGCCGATGCGATGTCCTTCTACGGCCTGTAGAACAAAGAACAGGTTCCCGACTGATTGCAAAATGCCACAAAGAATCAGCGAGCGGCGGATTCCGTATCTGGTCGTCACTACTCCCCCTAATAGCGCGCCAGTCACAATGGAGAAGAATCCGAAAATTTTTGAAGCGGCGGCGATCTCAGGAAGCGAAAACCCCAGCGATATATAGAGCGGGGTTGACATCACTCCCGCCATAGCCTCGCCCAGCTTATATCCGAAAATGGCGATCAGGATGACGGGCCAGAGTGGTCGATGCATGAAATCGCGAAAAGGACCAATCACGGCGGTGGCAAACGCATGGCGGATTACATGCCGTCCAGATTTCGCAGCGTATGAAATTTCCGCCGAGACCTTCGGTTCGGGACCGAACAAAAACACCAGTAGTCCGACACCGAGCAACGCGGCCATTGTGGCATAGGCCGCGAACCACCCCGCATACGCTGCGATAAACAAGCCGCCCGCCCCGGAAACCAGCATGCCGATCCGGTAGCCGGCCTGAATCATGGCTGCGCCGTGAGCCTGCTGATCTCTATCCAGTATCTCCACGCGCCAGGCATCGATCACGATATCCTGGCTGGCAGATAAAAATGCGACCAGTACCGCCAAGGCGGCCATCAGAGGCAAGTTGTGTTTTGGATTGCAGAGTCCCAGAGCGATAATTGCGCCGATCAGAAGGATCTGGATGGTGATTCCCCAACCGCGCCGTCGTCCCAAACGCAGTGGCGGAGGTACGCGGTCCATCAGCGGCGCCCACAGAAACTTGAATGCGTAGGGCGTGCCAACCAGGGCGAAGGTGCCGATCGCCGCGCGCCGGACCCCGCCTGTCGCAAGCCATGCTGAAAGAGTGGAGTAAGTGAGCAGGAGCGGCAAGCCACTGGAAAATCCCAGTGCGAGCACCTGCAGCACACGCGGCTTGGTATAGGCTGCGACCGCGAGCCGCCACTTGGTTCGAGCGTGAGTTTCGTCGATTGGGGATAATTCCTTCATCTCAGCTTTCGGGCACTCTAATTCAGCCTAACTCCCCAAGCTTCGCTCATGCCGCTTATTCTGAAACCATGAAACTCGGCATCGTCTCGGACACGCACGGACTCCTCCGCCCCGAAGTTCTTCCCGCGCTCAAGGGCGTGGATCAAATCCTCCACGTGGGCGACGTGGGCAAGATTTCCATCCTCGACGAACTCGCGAAGATCGCACCGGTCACTGCTGTCCGCGGCAACGTGGACCGCGAGGGCGCGTGCGGCAAACTACCGGAGACGGAGGTGGTTCTCGCAGAGGGCCGCTACATTTATATGCTGCACGACCTGAAAACGCTGCACCTCGATCCCGCGGCGGCCAAGTTCGCGGCGGTGCTGCACGGGCATACGCATGTGCCGAATTTCTACACGAAAAAAGGCGTGCTGTACTTCAATCCGGGGTCGTGCGGGCCGCGGCGATTCGAGCTGCCGGTGACGGTGGGGCTGCTGACAATCGACAAGAACGGCGACCTCAAACCAGAGATCGTAACTCTTAGCCTGGCGAATTAGTGCCTTCGTACCCGGTCGCTGTCTCACACATATTCTTCGGGAATAAAGTTCTGCTCCTGAATCGGCGGCCGCACGTATTTTGATTTCATGATGGGCGGCAGCTTCAAGGGCTCAGGCGTCAGATCCTTGTACGGAATGATGGTGAGCAGGTGGCGGATGACGTTGAGCCGCGCCTTCTTTTTGTTTTCGGCGTTCACCACGTACCAGGGGACCTGCTTGGTGTCGGTGACGGCAAACATTTCGTCTTTGGCGCGCGAGTAGTCGGCCCAGTGCTTGCGCGATTCCAGATCCATGGGGCTGAGCTTCCAGCGCTTGGTGGGCTTGTCCATGCGGTCCTGAAAGCGGCGCTCCTGCTCCTCGTCGCTCACGCTGAACCAGTACTTGATGAGAATGATGCCGGAGCGAACCAGCATGCGCTCGAACTCCGGGCAGCTCTGCATAAATTCCTGATATTCGCGCTCGGTGCAGAAGCCCATCACGCGTTCCACGCCGGCGCGGTTATACCAACTGCGATCGAAGAGGACCATTTCGCCGGCCGCGGGCAGATGCGGCACGTAGCGCTGGAAGTACCATTGCGTCTTCTCGCGTTCGGTGGGAGTGCCGAGCGCCACGATGCGGCAGGCGCGCGGATTGAGCGACTCGGCGATGCGCTTGATGGCTCCGCCTTTGCCGGCGGCATCGCGGCCTTCGAAAATAACCACCACGCGGAGACCTTCGTGGCGGATCCATTCTTGGAGTTTGACCAGCTCGATCTGCAGGCGGCTGAGCTCGCGCTCGTATTTGCAGTCTTTGCCCAGGCACAGAGGATCCGCGTTGGAAACGCCGTTGCTTGAGTGATAGCCATTACCTTGGTAATTACCGTTGCCGTTCGCGTGATTGTGGTGCTTTTTCTTCTTCTCCGCCATGGGCGTACCCCTTATTCCGTGCACGGCCGCTTGCAATTTCGCCGCTGGGCACACTGACAATCCATCTATCGGCAACTGGGGCCGTAATATTCAATCTCCAGGCGAGAAAAGGGGTGCCCGGCGGTCACTGTGCAACACTTTTTTCCAATCCGGGTTAAAAGGGGAGAGGCGCCGGCCCGCATCGGTGGCGCGGCACTCCATTTAAATCTCCGAGGTTCATCGATGACGAAGCTCAAGACGTTTGCAGTGATGGCTGCCTTGTTTTTGCCGCTGGCCGTGGCCGGGTGCTCGCATCCACAACCCGTGGTCTACGCGCCTCCGCCGCCGGGGCTGAGCACGCTCGCACAGCGCGGCTATTATGACGGCTCTCTTGCCGCCCGCAACGATATCCGCAAGGGCTTTGCGCCCGACGTCGAGCGTCATCCCAATTTTCGCAATCCTCCGGCGCGGCCGCAGGCATCCGAGGAGTACCGGCACGAGTTCCGCGCCGGCTACGAGCAGACGTTTCGTGGCGCGACTGGGCCCGGCTACTGAGGCCCAGCCACCGAGGAGTGATGCGCAGGGGTTCATGAGAAGATTGAGTTTTCCTTAAACTTGACGGGAATCTCATGCCGAAACCCTTGAACCTGCGCTATGTGATTTTTCTAGCGTGCACGGCCGCGCTGGGGGGCCTGCTCTTCGGGTTCGATGTTGCCATCATTACCGGTGCAGGCCCGTTCCTGACGCGGCACTTCGCGCTCAGCGACATCAGTTTGGGTTGGGCGTTCAGCTCGCTCCTGTTCGGTTGCGTGCTGGGCTCGTTTGCCGCGGGCCGGCTAACGGATCGCCTCGGCCGCAAACGCATGCTGGTGTGGGTTGCGGTGCTGTTTGCGCTCACCTCGGTGGCAACGGCCGTGGCGCCGAGCTTTACGCTCTTCATCTGTGCGCGGTTTGTCGGCGGCATCGCCGTCGGCGGGGTCTCGCTGCTCTCGCCCATGTACGTGTCCGAGGTTTCGCCGCCTTCTATCCGCGGACGCATGGGCACGTTCTACCAGATGTCGATCGTTACGGGCATTCTGATCTCCTATTGCTGCAACTATCTGCTGCGCAACACCGGCGATGCCAACTGGCGCTGGATGTTTTTGACGGGAGCCGTGCCGTCGCTGCTTTTTCTGGTGCTGATTTCGCTTGCTCCTGAAACGCCGCGCTTCCTGGTTCGCATCGGCAAGACGCGCGAGGCATTCGATCTGCTGGAGCGGATTGAAAACGACGAGACAGCGCGCAAGGAGATTGCAGCCATCACGGAAGCGCTTAAAGAAACGCGGCCGGCACTCGAGAACCTGATGCGGCCGGGCGTGCGCCGAGCATTGATCGCAAGCGCGTGCCTGGCGATTCTGATTCACGTCTCGGGGATTAACACCATTATCGATTACGCGCCCGCGATTTTCATTTCGGCGGGATGGAAGGTGGATGCGGCGCTGGTTTCCACGTTTCTGGTGGGCGTGATCAACGTGCTGTCGACCTTGGTGGCCTTCTGGGTGATCGACCGCTACGGGCGCAAGCCGCTGTATATCACCGGTTCGCTGGGCATGACGCTGGCGCTGGCCGGTCTGCTGGCGGCAGTGCTGGCCGGGCACTTTCACGGTGCGCTGGTTCTGGTTCTCATCCTGCTGTATCTTGCGTTTTTTTCCTCGTGCGTGGGGCCCGTGTTCTGGACACTGGTCCCCGAGATTTTTCCCAGCGACGTGCGCGGCGCGGCCATGACGGTTCCGGTGCTGCTGCAGTGGGTAGCAAATGCCGTGGTCGTGCTGCTCTTCCCGTATGCGTTTCACGTCATAGGCAAGGCTGTTACGCTGGGATTCCTGGCGCTAATGGCGCTGACGCAAGCGTGGTTTACGTGGCGTTTCGTTCCGGAAACGAAGAACAAACCGCTTGAAGAGATTGAGCAGTATTGGGTGGCGCGCAAAGCGAATCCCGTGCGGCCGTCTGCCTGAATCCGCCTGAAGCCGTCAACCGCTTCGTTACCGAAGATATATTGACGATGCTGATGCCGTATTGAGCGTGGTACGGTAACCCCCTGAACAAGGCCGCGCGCCACTTCGAGACGCCGATAATCGGTGATGTGAACGGTGGAAACCAACTTGCGCTTTTGAGGAATTACGGCGACTATCTTCGCGTGGAAAAAGGACTTCGCCCTCTCACCTGCGAAGCTTACCTGAGCGATCTGCGCATCTTTGCCGAGTTTCTTGAGAGCCGTAACGTGCTGCTGATGACGGCGCGTGAGGCCGACGTGGCGGGATTGCTCGAGCATTTGCGCAATCACGGCATCGATGGACGCTCGGCGGCGCGCAAGTTGAGCTGCCTGCGGGGATTTTATAAATGGCTGCTGCTTGACCGGCGCATTCATCACGACCCCACCATCAACATTGAGTCGCCCAAGGCGTGGAAGGTGCTGCCCAAGTCGCTGGCCGAGCCGGAGGTGGTGGAGATGCTGGAGCGCGCCGCACTGGCGGCATCGCATCCGCAGGCCAAGGCTACTGCGTTGCGCGACCGCGCGATTCTGGAGCTGCTTTATGCCGGCGGGTTGCGGGTTTCAGAAGCGGTGTCGCTCAACGTCAGCGATCTGGCGCTCGACGCCGGACGCGCACTGGTGCGCGGCAAGGGCGACAAGGAACGGATTGTGCCGCTGGGGCGCTCCGCGATTTTAGCTTTGGAAGAGTATTTGCGCGAAGGCAGACCGCACCTGGAGCGAATCAGCTCGGCTCGCAGGGGCCGGGCGCGGCTAAGTGTGTCGCGGCAGGAACGCGCGCGCATGTTTCTCTCGCTGCGCGGCATGCCGCTGACGCGGCAGTGGATTTGGCGGCTGGTGAAGACGGCGAATCACTCCACGAGCCCGCACGGATTGCGCCACAGTTGCGCCACCCACATGGTGGAGCACGGCGCGGACCTACGCAGCGTGCAAATGATGCTGGGGCATGCGGATATTTCCACGACGCAGGTGTACACGCACCTGGCGCTGGGCCGATTGAAGGCTGTGCATCGCGATTTTCATCCGCGCGGCGCGCGGCGACCGGCTGAAGTGGAGGCGGATGAGGGCATGCGGCCCGGCCCGCGTCTCGTCCAGCGGAAAGTTCCGCACCCCGAAATCTCGGACGCCGAAGTTTCAAACGAAGGGCAGCCATGATGGCCACTGCGGCGCCTCCAATCGCGTCCTCCATCGGCGCGCTCGTGGATGCCTACCTGCGGATGCTGGCCAACGAGCGCGGCGCCTCCGCGCACACTCTACGTGCTTACGACCGCGAGCTGCACGGGTTTGCTGCGTGGCTGGCAGAGCACGGCGGCGCGCAGGAAGTCGCCGAGATCGAGCACACGCAGATTCGCGCCTTCCTGGGGACACTTTACGAGCGCGGATTGTCGAAGGCTTCGGCGGCGCGGGCGCTGGCCGCCATCCGGAGCTGGTTCAAATGGCTGGCGCACAACAAATATATAGAGCAGAATGCGGCATCGTTGGTGGCGACGCCACGGCTGCCGAAGCATCTGCCACGCGTACCTTCCATCGAGCAGATGAACCGAGTGGTCGATTCGGTGCGCGCCGATGCAGCCAGTTGGCCGGTGCGTGACCGGGCGATTTTGGAAATGCTTTACGGGTGTGGCATCCGCAACGCCGAGCTGACAGGACTGAATCTGGACGACATTCATTGGGCCAACGAAGCCATCCTGGTACGCGGCAAAGGACAAAAGCAGCGCTACGTGCCGCTGGGTGACGCCGCCGCCGCTGCGCTGCGCAAGTATCTATCGGAGCGTGATGCGATTTTGGCCGCGGCCAGTGAAGACAAGCCGGTGCGAACTCCGGCCCTCTTTGTGAATATGCAGTTGCGCGGCATTGCCAGGGGAGGCCAGGCGCGACTGACCACGCGCAGCGTGGGGCGCATCGTGAAGCGCATCGCGATTCTGCGCGGGCTCTCTTCCGACGTGCACCCTCACACCTTGCGTCACGCGTTCGGCACACATCTGCTCGAAGAGGGCGCCGACCTGCGCGCCATTCAGGAGCTGCTCGGCCACGAGCGGTTATCGACGACGCAACGCTACACGCAGTTGACCACCGCACAGTTGACCGCGGTCTACGACAGGACTCATCCGCGGGCGAAGTGAACCAGGCCGAGCCAAACTACGTCGAATAATCCGCGTTGATGTGGATGTATTCGTGCGTGAGGTCTGTCGTCCAGAACACGCAGGAGCCCGAGCCCTGGTGCAGTTGAATTGAAATGGAGAACTCGCGCTGGCTGATATAGTCATGTGCCGCGGCTTCGTCAAACTCGGATGCGCGACCGCCGTCGCGGCAGATGGGCAGCTCACCGAAGTCAATGTCAATGCGGTCTGGATCGATCAGTGCGCCGGAGTAGCCGATGGCGGCAGCCAGACGTCCCCAATTTGGATCGCAGCCGGCCCAGGCCGTCTTCACCAAGGGTGAATGCGCTATGGCCTTGGCCACGCGCAACGCATCGGCATCGCTGGCCGCGCCGCTGATGCGCAACTCCACCACATGCGAAAGGCCCTCGCCATCGGCAACCACCTGATGGGCGAGCGAGGCGCAGACCTCGGTGAGCGCGGACGCGAAAGCCGGATCGTTAGCGCCGATGGAGACTCCGCTGGCGCCCGAGGCGAGCAGCAGAACGGTGTCGTTGGTGGAAGTATCGCCGTCGACGGAGATGCGATTGAAGCTGACCTCAATGGAGGGGCGAAGATAGGCATTCAGTTCCGCGGGCGCGATAGCCGCATCGGTCAGAATATAGACCAGCATGGTAGCGTGCGGCACCAGTTGGGGATGGATCATTCCAGAACCCTTGCCGAAGGCTGCAATGCGGATCTCGCGTACGGCGCCATCGGGGCCGGCGAATTCGATCCGCGCGAAGGCGACTTTCTCTACGGTGTCGGTGGTAAGAATGGCTTGGGCGGCATTGTGGAAGTGGCTGGCGCCGGCGCCGAGCGAGGCGGCGAGATCGGGCAGCGCCGCGGCCAGCTTTTCCGCAGGCAGCGGAACGCCGATGACGCCCGTCGAAGAAGGAAACACCTCTTCGGCGCGGCAATTGAAGGCTGCTGCGGCTGCGGCGCAGGTGGCGCGAGCGGCATCGAGTCCGGCTTTGCCCGCGGCGCAGTTGGCGTTGCCCGCGTTGATGGCGACGACGCGCACATGGCCGCCCGTCGCGCTCAAGTGCTGCTTATCGATGATGAGGGGCGCGGCAATCACGCGGTTCGAAGTGAATGCGGCGGCGGCGCTGGCGGGAGCGTCGGCAACAATCAGAGCAAAGTCGGGGCGGCCGCTGGCCTTGAGGCCGGCCTTGCCGGCGGCAAAACGGAAGCCGCGAGGGATGAATTCTTGAGATGGATCGCTCATGGTGTGGACCCATTTAATCTAGCAGATGTAGCGCCGGTCTCCAGAC
>JARLFZ010000110.1 GCA_031296305.1 Occallatibacter sp.
GTCAATCAGATAACCGACGATTTCCTTGTCAGCGCGATTGAGGTAATGCGCATCCAGGAGCGTGTCGAGCGTCTCCTTTTCCGGCGGACCGTAGGCGTTCGGCGCCCCATCGACATCCACATCCATACGGTGCGTCCGCATCTCGAATGATCGATGCCGCTTCGTCTTCTGCGCATGCGAGCCGACAGTCGCGCATAAAGCAAGAGCCAACGCGATGGCCACGAAACGATACGCGTGGACAGAATACGCGGAAATCAACTGCGATCTCCTTTCACTCTTCCGGCAACCACGCCCCTCTTTCGACGCGCACGGCGGGATGCCCGCGTTCTCTCCCTTCCAAGTTAAACCTTGCGTTGCGACCTGTCGACCTAGTGTCCTGTTTCTAAAGTTCGCGTCATAATGATCGGTCATCCTGAGCGAGTTTTGATGCGATTGTTGCGCCAAAGCGAGTCGAAGGACCCGCATTTTGCAGCCTCAACTTATGGCACGAACTTCGGAGACACCACACTGGATGAAGTAGACGAATAAGCTCTTTCTGCGAGCCCTTTCTCAAGTTAGAATCCGTGTACATGATTCGACCCACGGCATCGATCAATCTAGCGACATTCTTGTTAGCTACTGCAGCCGCCCTGGCTCAAACACCCGCGCCTCCAGTGACCCTCGCTGACCACGCGCCACCTGTGGCGCTCTCGAACAAACACACTGGCAATGGAGCGTTTCAAATCCCGCAACGGCCGAAATTCTCGGTGAAAGCAGTGGAATCCGACGTTCGCCGTGCAATCGCCTCTGGTTGGGACCCGCTCTCTCGCGGCAAAGCTGTCGACTATCGAATCACCTGAGCCAGACAAGCCGAGAGGTTTTCGGTGCTGAGGACATAACCCCTGCCGTGCCCCCTTTCTGGCATTCCCCGCCCGCATAAGCGAAAATAAAGCAGCATCATGCCCCAATCCCCCCGCACCCCCGAGCCTCCCTTCACCGACGTCCCCGGCGCCCTGGCCGAAATCAAGGCCGGCCGCATGGTCGTCGTAGTCGACGACGAGGACCGCGAAAACGAGGGCGACCTGACCCTGGCTGCCGAGCACGTTACTCCCGAGGCCATCAACTTCATGGCCCGCTACGGCCGCGGCCTCATCTGCCTCACCCTCACCGAGGAGCGCGCCGACCACCTGCGCCTCTTTCCCATGACGCAGCAGAACTCCTCGCGCTTCGGCACCGCATTCACTGAGACCATCGAAGCTCGCGAAGGCGTGACCACAGGAATCTCGGCAGCCGACCGCTCCCACACCATCCGCACCGCCATCGATCCCCGCACCATCGCCGCCGACCTCGCCCGTCCCGGCCACGTTTTCCCGCTGCGTGCGCGCCGCGGCGGCGTCCTGGTCCGCGCCGGACAAACTGAAGCCTCCGTCGACCTCGCCCGCATGGCCGGCCTCAATCCGTCAGGCGTGATTTGTGAGATCATGCGCGACGACGGCGAAATGGCCCGCATCCCCGACCTCATCCCATTTTGCCGCGAGCACGGCCTCAGAATCCTCACCGTCGCCGAACTCATCCGCTACCGCCTGCGCCACGAGCGCTACATCGTCCGCGCCGGCGAGTCCCGCATCCAAACCCGCTACGGCGAGTTCCGCATGATCGCCTACGAAAGCGAAGTCAACGGCGGCGAAAGCCACATCGCCCTCATCCGCGGCGACCTCTGCCCCGACTGCCCCGCCGTCCACGCCGGCCCGTTTCCCGAGCCCGCCTCAAACGGGCGGGTGCCCCCGGCCCGGGATCCCCATGGACAGGTCCACGTCCATGGGGTGGCGATCCCTCGCACCTGGGGACCGGGGAACTCAGAGTCGTCCGTCTCCACCCCCGCCGCTCCCCGCCACCCCTGCCCGCATCCCGTGCTCGTCCGCGTCCACACTCGCTGCACCGCAGGCGACGTCTTTGCCGCCGACTGCCACTGCCGCGAAATCCTCGATCAGTCCATGCGCATGATTGCTGAAGCCGGTTGCGGCGTTCTCCTCTATCTCCACAACACCTCGCGCGGCTTCGAAATCGAGCGCGCTCCTGCCGCCGCCTTCAATCCCGAGGGCACGGCCGTTCCCGCTGATGCCCGCGAAGAGCATTCCGGCCGCCTCATCTTGCACAATGAATTGCGCGCCCGCGAAGGTGCGCAGGCCCGCACCGGCCGCATCCTCCGCGCCATTGGCCTAGGCGGCCAGATCCTCTCCGACCTGGGAATCCAGCGCATCCGCCTGCTCTCCAACACCCCGATGCACGTCCCCGCGCTTGAAGGGTTTGGCCTCGAAATCGTCGAGCAAGTCCCCATCCCTGTCGAAGAGTGCTCCCGCGTTGGTTAAGACGCCGGCATCGTGAATTTCTCCCCTTCTCAATGAACTTTCGTTCAAATCTGCGAATGTGATCAATATTGATCACCTTTCTTCGCCCAATCCCCGTATGATTACCCCAACTGCTCAAGGGGAAAAATTCTCGAAGAACAGTCTCCGCTGTCACGAAGGCCGGCGACGATCTTCCTGGTCAATTCTCCCCTTCATACGTGCACCATCGAAATTAGCCGTAACGCAACTTTAGCGCGGCATCTTCCTCATTAAGGCGCCGCTTCCGATCGTCAACCCGCATTACGGCATCCCCGCAATTGCTGTGAAGCCAACCCCACCTGCACGGCGAAAGGTTGGACCGCGTGCGCGTCCATCTCGTTAATCCCAGTGACAATTCCTTCGGTACCGCGGTCATCACGCCGCGCTGGCTCTTCGTCCTTGCCGCCGCTACGCCCACTGTCGTGGGAGATCCCGTTCTCGTCGATGAATCTCTCGAGCAAATTGTGCCCGAGACCATCGAGCCCGGCGACATCGTCGGCATCAGCGTGCACACCGGAAATGCTCTGCGCGGCTATGCTGTTGGCCGCATGGCCCGCGCCCGCGGCGCCTGGGTCGTCTATGGCGGAATTCACGCCACCCTCTTTCCTGAGGAAGCACTGGAGCGCGGCGAAGCCCATGCGGTAGTCAAAGGCGACGGCGATCTAGCCTGGGCGAAAGTAGTGACCGATTGTCTCGCCGGCGAGCCCGAAAAAATTTATGAAGGTGGCCGCATCGAGGGCAGCGATTTTCTCTCTGCGCGTTGGGACCTCATGGATCCTGCGAAATATATGTGGGCCTCGGTGCAAACCATTCGCGGCTGCCCCAAGCACTGCTCCTTTTGCAGCGTGTGGCGCACCGACGGACAGAAGCCGCGCCAGCGGAAATTCCAAAACGTCGTCGACGAAATCATTGCGCTGCGCCGGCTCGGATTTCGCTTCATCGCCCTGGCCGATGACAACTTCTATCCCGTCACGTTCACCGATCTGCGTCTCGCGCGCGAGCAGGGCAACACCGCCAGGGTCGAGGAGCTCACAGCCATTCGCAACGAGCGCCTATCGTTGATGGAAGAACTGGCCAAGCTACCGAAGGACATGGTGTTCTTCACACAAATGACCATGGAGGCCGGCGAAGACGGCAACTTTCTTGACGCCATGCACAGGGCCAATATCAAGGGCGCGCTGGTCGGCGTCGAGGCCGTCACCCCCGAGGGGCTCAAGGCCGTCTACAAGGATTGGAACTACTCCGGCGAGGCCCTCGCCAAACAACTCCAGACCTTCAAGCAGCACGGCGTGCACGTGCTCGGTTCGTTCATCTTCGGCCTGCCCACCGATCGCCCAGCCACCTTCACTGCAACTGTCGAAATGGCGATCAAGGCCGGTGTCACCTTCGCGCAGTTTGTCATGATGACGCCATTTCCTGGCACCGTCGACTTCGCGCGCTGGGAAAAAGAGCAAGCCGTCGATCCCATGATGGTGGCCGGCGTGCCCATCACGCGCTACTGGTTGATTCCTACTGAAGTGCGGCCCAAAATGTTTACGCCGCATCCCACCATGAGCTCCGACGAAATCCGCATGCGCACGCAAAAAGTGTGGGACAGGTTTTACACCTGGGGAGCCATCTGGGAGCGGTCCTCTTGCACTCCCACTCTGCGCGCCCGGCTCGGATTCATCTTCCTCTCCAAGCTCTACCGCCAGATGTACGCAGGCACCGGCATCTCCACAGACAGCGCACGCCGGAAAAAATCCAAGCGCTGGGCTCGTTGGACGGCTCGGCAATGCAAAAAGCTCTTCCAGGCGCGGCCCATGCCGGAGCTCGAAGGGCCGAAGTGGGAGAGGGGAATGCCCGGATTGAGCCAGGCTGCATTTGAAGGCGCGAATGGGCAGGAAGTAAGCGGGCCGTTCGTTACGATCTCAAAGCGCTGACCTCTTGAACACTGCCGCGGGTCAGCTTGCGCCACCGGAATGCGGCTTATCCCAATTGACCTGGTAAGTCCCATAATCGATTGTCAGCACGGCGGTGCCTCCGATCCGGATCCTGGCTTCGCTGCGGCTCCGTTGCGGCAGCCAGAAGTTCCCCGTCTTCGCGTATGTATATTGAATCTGCGTCCGCGAAATCAGGAACGAAGGATTCTTCGCCGGCGCCGCATCGACCTTTGCTACCGCGAAGTCCGTCGCATCCACCCAGACCCTGCCTCGATACAGAAACTTGCTTCCCGTCAGCGGCTCAACACTCAGAACGTAGGCCGGACGCCCATCCACGCTCTCGCTCCCCTGCAATTGGAACCGGTAATTTGCCGGCGTCAATGCGCTCGCCCCGTTGTCCTTTGAGGCCTCTATTTCGCTTTCCATCGCCCTCTTCAAAATTTTCTCGCTAAGAATCTTGGAACCGCTCTGAGACACAACGCGAAAACTCTTTCCTGAAGCAGCATCATAGTCGAACTCTACATTCATTCTTGCTTCAATGGTTGTAATTCCCCGGTACTCGACTTGGTATTGCCGCACGGCGCGGTAGTGCCTCAATGCCTCCCGCTGCATTTGATTGCGATGTTCCATCGACGCCAGAATTTGCGCCAGGGGCAAGTTTGCCGGGGCAGGTGTATTCGCACGGGCAGGCCAAAAGGCAGCGCAGACAAAGGTCAGCACCACCCAGCCGGAAACGCTTCTGCTACGAGGGGAAGACATGAGACATTCTATCGCCGCGCCGTGCCAAGCGCGAACGGGGCGAGTGAACAGCGTGAACTGATGATGAATCGCTCACGCCCACACTCACACTCACAACTATCTCCCGTACACAAACGAGCCGCACACCGCCGTCGTGTTCTGCATCGCGTCAAACGTGAACACCGGCATGTCATCGCCCGAGAAGAACGCCACCTTGAGCGTGTGCCCCGTTACATAGGTCGCCATCCACTGCGTTTCCTCACCGCCGCACAACGTATTCTTGTGCGCAAAACTCTGCCCGCCCGGTATGCGCAGCCGGTAGAGCGTGCCTTCAATCCCCGCATTCACGTCCGCATCGAACACCGCGCTCACCTCTACCGCCTTCAGTCGGCGAATCTGCGCCAGCGGAAACGTAAGAAAATTCAGCGTCACCTTGGCCTCGCCTACCGTGATGTCGCCCGTGATGGCGCGCGCGTTCGTGCTCGTCGCGCTCCACAAACCGCGGTCCTCCTGCGCGTGCGCCGCGCCGCACATCACGGACGCTGCCAGCATGCCCAATAGTATCCGTTCAAAGATTTTCATAATCCGGAACTGCATCTGAGACGATTTGTTCCACGTTGTCCAGCACTTCGCAGTCGCAATATCCTCCGTTATCTTCCAGCCATTCAACCATCTCGTCTCCTTTAAGAACGTTACGAACGATGAAGTCGCGCGTTAGCCGCAACGTATCATCGCAATCCTGTGTTTGCAATGCTTCGTCAAGGAAACTGAACAGCCCCTTCAGCGCAACTGCCGAAGCAGGGAATCCGTCCCGCGTCTTCTGCCTCTCCTCATTGCGCAGCCCGTGAAGGATGTCCTTCCTGCGCGCCTTTTTATCTTTATCGGGCATGCGCCTTACTCCATAGGTCCAAAGGGTAGTAGCTAGCAGCTAATGGCCGCTTCTCACCAGCCCAAAACATACGCAAACACCAGCGGCGCCACAATGCTCGCGTCGCTCTCGATAATGAACTTCGGCGTCTTCTCTCCCAGCTTGCCCCAGGTAATCTTCTCGTTCGGTACCGCGCCCGAGTACGACCCGTAACTCGTCGTCGAATCCGAAATCTGGCAGAAATACGCCCACAGCGGCACATGCTCCCGCTGCAAGTCCTGGTGCAGCATCGGAACCACGCAAATCGGAAAATCGCCGGCGATCCCGCCGCCAATCTGGAAGAATCCCAGAGGCGTTTTGGCGGTGGTGTTGGTATACCACTCGGCCAGCTCCATCATGTACTCAATGCCGGTGCGCACCGTGTGCACCTTCTTCACGTCGCCCGTAATGCAATGCCCTGCGTACATGTTGCCCAGCGTCGCGTCCTCCCACCCCGGCACAAACATGGGCAGATTCTTCTGAGCCGCGGCCAGCAGCCAGCTATTCTTCGGATCGATCTGATAGCTCTTCTCGAGCCCGCCTGAAAGCAGAATCTTGTACATAAACTGGTGCGGAAAAAACCGCTCGCCGGCCTTGTCGGCCTTCACCCACTCGGCCAGCACCTCGTTCTCAATGCGACGCATCGCTTCCATCTCGGGAATGCACGTGTCGGTCACGCGGTTCATGTGCCGCGCCAGCAGCGCCGCTTCATCGCTGGGCGTCAGGTCGCGGTAGTGCGGGACTCTTTCGTAATAGTTGTGCGCCACCAGGTTGAACACGTCTTCTTCCAGGTTCGCTCCCGTGCAGCAGATCCCGTGGATCTTGTCCTGCCGGATCATTTCCGCCAGCGACAGTCCCAGCTCGGCCGTGCTCATAGCGCCGGCGATGGTCACAAACATCTTGCCGCCATCGGCGAGCAATTTGTTGTAGGCTTCGGCCGCATCCACCAGGGCGGCGGCGTTGAAATGGCGGTAATGATGCTTGATGAATTCAGTGATGGGTTTCATAGCGTTCGCATGCTCCAAAACTCCATCCTAAATCAGCGTGTTGTAAGTCCTGTGAATCCGTAGTGGGTCAGTTTGGAGTCGCCGTGAAAGGGCACGACTTCACAGCCTGCGGAAAAACTCGCTTGGCATGGAGTTTTGTATCAGGGCGCGAGCGGGGAACCCACACAGTGTGTGGGTCGCGCGCCGTAAGCTGCGCAAAATGAGTGTGGGGCTTTAGCCCCTGCGGGCATTCGGAGCCGCGATTTGAGGTATTCGTTCTGGACCTGGCCGATTTTTGGATAAAATACGTCCGTATTCTGTTCAAGGCCGTTTTAGGACAATTAAGCCCGATATACCAACCCACAGTCCACGCGAAAAAAAGCTCGAACTCGCCGGCCGAAAATTGCGTAATACCTACTATGAGTCAAAGTGCGCCTCCATATAGAGGTCGACAGTTCCTCGTTTCCCGCCTGGCCTGGGTGACTGCCTTCGCCACGTTAACCGCGTTTGCGCCGGCATTCCCGCCTTTGCGTGCGCAGGACATTGCGGGCACGTGGCAAGGGACAATGCAGGCGGGCCAGGGGACAACTGCCCAAGGGACAACTAAAGACCAGCGCATCGTGTTGAAGATCGTGAAAAGCGCTGGCGGCACATGGCAAGGTGTGGTCTACAGTCTCGACTCGGACATGGCTTTCGAGGGCCGCGCGACGACCCAGATGAACCTGCAGGGTGGCGATCTCCGATTTGCGATTGCTCCCGTTGATACCACCTACCTGGGAAAGCTGAGCGAGGACGGGGCCACACTTGCAGGCACGTGGACGCAAAGCGGCGCAACCCACCCGCTCAACCTGGCGCGGGTCATGGGCGACGCGGCGTGGGAGATCCCCAGGCCCGACGCGCCGATGGCCAGGGATGCCGACCCCGACTGGGACGTGGTGACCGTGAAGGCGAGGGATCCGAACGACACCGGCAATGACCAGAGTATGGGCATGAAGGGCCGGCAGTTTGTCATCGTCAACAGGCCGGTGGAGGGCATGCTCTTGTTTGCCTACGGCATGCACAAAAAGCAGGTTGTGGGCCTGCCGGAATGGGCTCGGACCGAACGGTGGGACATACGCGGAGTGCCGGACGTTCCCGGGTCGCCGAGCCTGAAGCAGGCGCAGAGCCTCACGCGAAAGCTGCTCGAAGAACGCTTCGGGCTCAAGGTGCACCGGGAGACCAGGGAGTTGGCGGTGTACGCAATTACAGTGGCCAAAGGCGGAGAGAAGATGGCCCCGAGCGCGGGCGATCCCAACGGCACACCGGATGAGAACGAACGCTCGAACGGCGGCCAGATAACGATGAGAATGACGAATATGTCGATGGCCGAGTTGGCGCCGGATTTGGGGTACTTTCTTGACCGCCCCGCCGTGGACCGGACCGGCCTCGCGGGTCGCTACGACATCCAGTTGATTTGGACCGCCGATGAGTCGCAGGCGCCAACGGAGGGCAACGCGCCGCCGGGGTTGTTTACGGCGATCCAGGAGCAGATCGGGCTGAAGCTCGAGCCGGTCAAGGCCGAGACCGGCGTGCTGGTAGTGGATGCGGTCGAGCGTCCGTCAGCAAATTGAACGCGCCGGACCGGTGATCTTCACCCACCAACCGCGAACCCGTCCATCCCTGTCAAATTCCAATCTGTCTCACTCAAGGGGGTCACCCCACACCCCAACATCTTGTCAAGCGCCATGACCCCGCCGTAGCTCCGCATCTCACTCATTGCAAGATTCTTACGCGACACGGGCGGTTTGCAGATCATTTTCCGCGAATCGCTACACTGGATTCTGGCTGAAGAAGTGAGCATGCGGCTGGGCGGCGCGGTGAGACCCGGATGACCCCGGAGACTCCCGCGCCGCCCGTTTTTTTGAAAGACAGTGAGCCAGGGAGCAAGGACGCAGCCGCTAGCCGGCGGCTACGGGCTTCGAGCTAACAGGCTACGAGTTAGCTCTTCAGCAGCTCATTCACTTTCGCCATCACCTGAAACGCGTCGGCGATGTAAACGACATCGGCTTTGCCGCGCGTCCACCCGCAGTTTGCGTCCAGAGAAATCGCCCGGCGCTCGCCGATGAACCTCCACCCGACCACATGCGGCTCTTCGCCGTGGCAGCAAGTCGACAGACCTTTCGCGTGGCGCGGCGTCGAGCCAGTTTGCCCAACCTGATTCATATGCGTCAGAAAAGGCAGAACGGACTGTCCCTCGCCGCCCTGATCGACGAGCGACTTGCTGCTGCCAAGCGACGCGCCGGACGCGCGCAGAAAGTCGAGAATGAGCCTGCCCGCTTCTTCCACGTGCACTGCGCCGTCGGGCTGCTTCTTGGTCCATCCCGCTCCGGCGACGAACAAGAGCTTGGCATCCGGACGAATGGTCTGCTCATCCTGTTTTGGAGCGCGGAAGCCAGTCACCTCTGTGCGCAGTGCGGGCAATTCCACGGCAATGTAAACTTCATCCACCTGCGCGTCCCCGGCTTCCCCGGCATAAGGCTCATGCGTTCCGGAATCCAGCAGCAGGAACCACGGCCTCGCGGTGCGTGTGACCACGGCTTCGATGCGCTGGCGGTAGAACCAGCGCGTGGCCTCAACAGTCTCCGCGCCGGCGAGAGCAGTAATGTGCGTGTCAATCACGCCGCTGATGCGGAGCGCCACAGCTGCCATCACCCGCGCAAAGCGCGAGCTCTGCGGCGCCACAACAATCGTGGCCTGCGCGGCGCGGCAGAGAGCTTCGCACGCCGCCGCATCGGAAGCGAATCGCGCCTGCGCAAACGCATCGCCCTTAACTGCAAGCAATCGCGGTCCCGCATGTTTGACCGCACTCGCAACGCGGTTCCCATCGGCGGCCACAATCCCAATCGTTAGCGAAGCGCCCAAACGCGCAGCCAATTCCTTGCCCGCGGTAACGGCTTCGAGCGACTGCCTGGTAAGAGCGGAACCGGATTCGTCGGCATGCGTGAGTACAAGTATGGATTCCATGTTTCTCCTGAGCTTTCAGCCTTCAGATTTCAGCTTTAAGCTTCTGTCGTGTGATCGCGAGCTGAAAGCTGAGAGCTGAGAGCTGTTAGCTGTCTTTCCCTATCCACTCCACCAACTCGGAGGCAATCTCGTCGGCGCTCATGTTCTTCTCGACGCGCGTCGTCCGCTGCTGCTTGGGCAAGTTCACGGAAATATAGCTGAGCGAATTGGCATCGAGCGCGGCGGTTTTGGCCTTTTGCAGCGCGGGCATAATCGTTCGCATGTTGCTCATGCCGATCTGCGGGTTGTTGCGCGGCTCAGCCAGATTGCCCGTTGCCCAACCCAGCACGGCAGGCGCGCCCGCGCACACCGATACCTGGTGTTTACCGCCTTCCACGCGTTCCAATACTTCAAAGGATCCGTCGTCGCGCAGGCTGATCTGGTCGACTCCAAAAAACAGGTCGGCGATGCCGAGGCGCTCGCCGATGACTTGCAGCGTGACGCCTGCGCCGCGCGACGCCGATTCCCATCCGCCGAAAACAAAAAGCTGAGTGCGGTCGAGGCCGGCAATAGACTCGATCGCTGACGAAATGGCCGCGGCGGTCGAGTGTGCGTCGGGGAATCCGCCGATAGGGCCGTCGACAGGCACGAGCTCGAATGCGACTTTTTGCGCAACCGTCATCATCACTTGCTGCAGCTTGGCCTTCGGCCCGAGCGCGACAAGCCAGAGCTTGCTGCCCGGATGCTTGGCGGCGAGAGCTGCGGCTTCATAGAGCGCGCACGCAGCCCACGGGTCGAGAACGGCCGGCAAGACCATTTCGTTTTTCAATCCCGGACCATTCGCACCGGTTGTCGGTTCCAGAGTTTGCAGCGGATCCGGAACGATCCCAGCACAGGCCACAATTTGTAATGCGGTTGCCATTTTTCTGAATTCCTCAAGGGCTAAAGCCCAATTCCATTCGGCGGCCAGTTGCGGCCTGGCAGAAGCCATGCCCCTTTAACAAAGCTAATTCGTGAAGCTAGCAGCTAGAAGCTGCATTTCAGTTTTCACCGGAGTGCAGTCCCCCCGCGCCGGCCTGGAACTCAATGTTGGAGCGCTCGCCGTCGGGCGAGTGGGGGCAGTTCCACAGGCAAGCGCCGCAGTGCACGCACTTCTCGCGCTCGAAGTCGGGCGCGCCGTCCGCGCCGAGCGTAATGGCCTGGCCTGAGCACATGCCGATGCAGGTTTTTTCCTGGCAGGAGATGCAGCGCTGACGATCGAGAAAGACGACGTGATCGGCGTAGCCGGGCATGGCCTGCACTTTGCCGCCCATCAGCAGCGCATCCTGGTGCGTGACAAGGAGACGGCCGTCGAAGGGGATCT
>JARLFZ010000111.1 GCA_031296305.1 Occallatibacter sp.
CCGTTCTTCTCCAGGATGAAGGTCGTGCCCTGATAGCGCGCCCGGTTCACGCAATCGGCAAAGTTTCGTGACGCTTCTGTGACGCTAATCGAGACAATTTCCATAAAATCAGATTCTCATATTATCTTAAATTCGTCCGTAAGTCAATGTTAATAAAAGATGTTATCTTTCACTCCCCCGTCAGCCGCTCCAGCAGCGCATCAAAGTCCTCCAAGCGAGCGTACTCGATGATCACCTTGCCGCGGCCGTCGTGATCGTCGATCGTAACCTTCAATCCCAGTGCTCGTTGCAGTTGTTCTTGTGCATCGCGGACGTTGGGATCAATGGGCGGCTCCGCCTTGGGCTCTTTCTTTCTCCTGTGGCTGGGGTCGATCAGACCTTGCACATAGTTCTCGGTCTGGCGCACCGACATGGAAAGCGCCGCAATGCGCTGCACCGCTTTTTCCATCTCCTCGGCATGTTCCAGGGCCAGCAACGCGCGCGCGTGGCCAAAGGTCAGTTCGCCGGTCTCGACACGTTTTTGCACTCCAGACGGTAACTTCAACAAACGCAAAAAATTAGCTACCGTCGCCCGGTCTTTCCCGGTGCGCTGCGCTATCTGCTCCTGGGTCATGTGGAACTCGCGCCCCAAACGCTCGAAAGCCCGCGCCTGCTCCATCGGGTTCAGATCGGCGCGCTGCAAGTTCTCGACAATCGTGATCTCCATCGCCTGCTCGTCGGAGACCTGCCGCAGCATTGCCGGGACGGTGGTCTTGCCAGCCAGTTGCGAAGCGCGCCAGCGCCGTTCTCCCGCAATCAGTTGGAAGCGTCCGTTCGCCAGCGGGCGAACCAGCACCGGCTGCACTACGCCGTTAGCGGCAATGGATGCAGCCAGCTCCGCCAACTGTTCCTGGTTCACCTGGGACCGGGTTTGAAAGGGGTTGGGATCGATCTGATCGATGGGAATCTCGCGCGGCTTGCCGCCTTCGGCTTCGCCTGTAGGTGCAGGATGCGCGCGGGGAATCAGTGAATCGAGCCCTTTGCCGAGAGCGCGGCGTTTGGGATCGGGAGTAGCAACATTGGTCATGCGGAATCCTCAGTTTGATCTGCGCGGTTGCCCCACCCTCGCCGCGTCTTTGTTTTTGCGGCCAGGGTGGGATAGCGCATCCGCCAGCCTCGTCTGTATTTACGAATACGGCCAGAAGGTCATTTTGCCGCGCGCGCGTGTTGGCTCCATGGTCTTGCGTTGCACCGCCCGCGGGCTTTCCATCTGGTTGCGAGCCAGAAACTCCCCCGTCAGCTCGAAATACGCCTCGGTGCCGCGCGAGCGCGGATCGTACAAAGCCACCGGCTTGCCATGGCTCGGAGCCTCCGCAAGTCGCACATTCCGCGGAATCACCGTGTGATAAAGAATCTCGCGAAAATACTCGCGGAGCGTCTCCGTCACCTGCTGTGCAAGGTTGGTGCGGTCGTCGTACATCGTCAGCAGCACACCCTCGATCGTCAAGCTCGGGTTGTACGCCTCGCGCACCCGCTCCAGCGTCGAAACCAGCTCCGAGATCCCTTCCAGAGCAAAATACTCCGCCTGCAAAGGGACGATCAGCGTCTCCGCCGCAGAGAGAACGTTCAGGGTGAGCAGGTCCAGCGCCGGCGGGCAGTCCAGAAAAATCAGTTCGTAGCTGCTCTTGATGGGCTCAATCGCCCGCCGCAATCGCAGCGCTCGGTCTTCTGCTCCGGCCAGCTCAATATTCGCGCCCGTCAGGTTCTTCGAGCCCGGCAGCAGCCACAGGCCATCCACCTGAGTCGGAAGAATCACCTGCTCCGCAAGGCTGTCCCCGGCAAGCACGTCGTACACCGAACGACGATTGTCATCGCGTTGAAAACCCAGGCCCGACGAAGCATTGGCTTGCGGATCGCAGTCGATCAGGAGCGTCTTCAGCCCCTCCAGCGCCAGGCATGCAGCCAGGTTGATCGCCGTGGTGGTCTTGCCCACTCCGCCCTTTTGGTTGACGATTCCGACGATCTTTCCCATGGCCTTCCAGAGTAAAGGGAGAAATCGCAGCGCGCACAGGGGCTTGCATTGTGGGAAACCGGGCGCGGTTGTGGAAAGCGCCCGAGAAGCCGACCCGCCAATACCCAGCAAACGCTTGTCGGGAAAGAGCTTTGATCCACACTCAGAGTTCCGCCTCCCGGAGGGGCAAAACCCGCTTCGTGGTGGAAAACTACTTGTTTGCCGGGACCATTTTTATTCTTATGCACGAGGTGTACCATTTCGGTACTGAGCCCAAAGTGGGCTTGAGCGGCCTGTTTGTTCCACGTGGAACAAAGACCGCACTTGTAATCACAGAGCCAGACCCTCATACTACTGTTCCACGTGGAACAGCGACATACGCCAGCAATCCGCTTCAAAGAGCTCCGCCGATTTAGCGCACTTTCCCCTTCAAAAGCATTCCGTAAACTCGTTGACGTCACCTCCCCAGTGTGATCTATTAGTTCCCAGCAAAGTCCAAGTTCCCCGTTTCAACCGTCCCAGTACACCGCAAGTCATCTCCTTGTGCGTGCGGTCGAATCGCCCCGTGAGGTCAAGCCATGCCCGCTTTCAGCTTCTCTCTCCGCGCCCCACTTAACGAGCGCCACCCTGCCGAGCGCACGCTGCTGCTCTCCTTCCTTTTTCTGCTTGTATCTTCCCTGCCTCTACCCGTGTCCAGTCACGCTAGTTCGGTCGCCGAGACCTTCGTGGACGCGAAAGGGACCTCGGCCTCGTGCGTCGGCATTCCTAATGTAGTCACAAAATGCGTCCAGTTAATGACCCAGGCAGGAATCATCCGCGAGGAAGACCTCGGCTCCACAGGCCTCACCCTCACAAACACTGGTAAAGACGATGGAACCGTCGTGAAAATTGCTCCCGGATCAGCCGGAGATATTGCCGGGCTGCACATTGGCGACCGCATCACAGCCGTGAACGGCGTGCCCACCCAGCTGACACCAGGCATGATCGCCGAGGAGATGACCTTTGGCGAACGTGGGCAGAACGTAAAGCTCACCGTCCATCGCGCCGGCGCAAACCTCGACGTCACTCTTGTACGGGACCCGAAAAGCGCCCCTCCCGGACCGACCGTCAAGGGCTTCCTCTACTCCCTGCACCCTATCGTCAACTGGAAGGGCCAATTTATTCCCTGTCTTGGCGCGGGCCCCGCCGGACCCGCGGCCGTGGCCTATTGCGAGAGCCACTTCAGCGGCGATGGCTACATTAAGGTCGCAAACTATGGCTCGACTGGATTGAAATTCGATACTGCCAGCGCCACGAGCGCCAAAATCCTCTTCGTCGATGCCAACTCCGGCGCCGCTAAAGCTGGATTGCAACCAGGAGACGAAGTCGTCGCCGTGAACGGACAGCCCCTCCAGATCAGCCTCGGCCAACAAGTCAAGGAGGTCCTCTACGGAAAGGCTGGAGCCCAATTCCACCTGACAGTTCTGAGTGGTGGTGCAGAAAGGGCTGTTCAACTCACGCTCACGCCCGGTCCGAAGTCCAAGTAGCGCCTGAGTGGGTAGAACCGCCTGCAATTTCCGGGTGTACACTGTCCGGTGAAATCCAGAAAGAAGGTAAGCGTGGATTTCCCAAACGCCTTTATCGGCAGGGAGACTCAACCCTCCGCCAAAGTCCTTGCGGCAACGCTCGGCGACTCACTGGAAGCCTGGAAAGAGCTCACCGTTTGGCTCACGGGCAAAGGTATCTCCTGCAAAGAGTGGCACTCGATCTCGCCAAAATATGGTTGGGCGCTTCGACCCAAACTGAAATCCAGAAACATCCTTTACATGGGCCCCTGCGCAGAGTGCTTTCGCGTCTCTCTCGTGCTCGGAGATCGGGCGGTGGCGGCGGCCCGCGCGAGCGATCTGCCGAAAGCTGTGTTGAAGGAGATCGCCGGCGCGCGGCGTTACGCCGAGGGAACCGGCATTCGGCTGCTCGTCAAGACGGCAGAAGATCTGGCGCCGATCCACACTCTCGTCGAGATCAAACTGCAGAATTGATTCGCTGCCCAAGCGCAAGAATGCGATCGTCGCCGAAAGGCAGCTTCACCGGCTCGCTCCAGGAGATCTCCGTCCCTGCCGCCTTTCGCAACCGCGCAATCTCCGCGCCCGTCGTCATCAGCGCCAGCCATCCCCCAGGCGCCACGAGTCGAACTGCTGCCGCAACCGCCTTGGGCATCTTGTCGACAGCGCGCAAAGTCACGCAGTCAAAGACGCTACGAAGCGCCTCGGCCCGCCCCGCATGAACCTTCGCCCCGATCCCCAGCACCCGCACGGCCTCCTGCAAAAACGCGGCCTTCTTACCTTGCGATTCAGCCAGGGTCACAGCGATCTCCGGCCGGCAAATCGCAATAGGAATCCCCGGCAGTCCCGCCCCCGATCCAAAGTCGAGCAGCGTCTTGATTCCCCGCGGCACCACACTACTAACTTTAATTGATTCAATAATATGCCGCGAAAGAACGCCTTCTTCATCGCGGACAGCACTCAGATTAACGCGCTCATTCCAGCGAAGAAATAGCGAAACATAATCCTCGAGCCGCCCAGCCGTTGCGTCGTCCAGCGGCGGCAGACCGCCCGCCGTCAGAAGTTCCCGCAGCCGCGTCCTCGTCTCGCTTGCACCCATCGCTCATCCCTCATCGTATTCGTAGCGCCGGTCTCCAGACCGGCTGTCGTGCGGGTCTCCTGACCCGCACACGTCCGCTGTCGGCGCGGACACCGCCACTTCTGCCTGCCGGGAGGCTGGCGCTACGCTGTCGCGAATTCGCTGGGTCAACCACCGTTCTCGATTTCAGGTGGCTCCCACTCCGCGGCCGCCCGCACAAACGCAGAAAATATGGCGCGTGAGAATCCGCTCTGCGCATACGTGCGCTCCGGATGCCATTGCACGCCGACAACAAAATGATCCGCCGCGTCCAACTCCACCGCTTCAATCACGCCGTCGTCCGGCGAAACCGCACTCACCCGCAAGTTATCCCCCGGAGCGCGCACCGCCTGGTGATGGCTGGAGTTCACCGCAACATCGCTCGCTTCGCTCGCCGGCAGAATTCCATTCAACCGCGATCCCGCCGCAATCTCCACCGGGTGCGCCTTCACCACCTCGCGCCCCGGCCGATGATTCACCGCTGTCTTCAGATCCTGAACCAGCGCGCCCCCGCGCCACACGTTCAGATTTTGCGTGCCGTGGCAGATCGCAAGAATCGGTTTGCGCAAATTGAAAGCATCTTGGAGCATCAGCTCATCCGCCGCGGTCCGCGCCGGATCGTCCTCCGCGCACTCCGGCTCTCGCGCCTCGCCGTAGCGCTGCGGATCAACGTCGAATTTGCTTCCCGGCAACAGAACCCCCTGCACGCCTGCGAGTAATTTCGCCACGCGCTCCTGCGTCTCACTCAGCGGCACCACCACCGCCTCCGCGCCCGCGGCCTTCAGTGCTTCAACATACTGCGGCAATGCCCGCTGGTTGTACTCTGCGTCGCTACTGGTGGGTTCGGGAATCGCAATCCGCACAGCCATGCAACCAGTTTAAAGCGGAACTGCCGACTGCGATTTTCGTGACGGTGCAATCTCCGGCTGGCCGGGTTAACCGCACGGAACGGCGCACAATTGACAGAAGCGCGAGCCGAAAATCGGCCTGCCGTTGTAATTCGTCAAGCTACCTTCTTGAATCCGCCGGTTCCTTGGCGCCTTTAATCGCTTGAATCCTCTCGTCGGCCAGCTTCCGGGCAGTCGTCGGGGCATCGGCCGCCCTAACCTTCACATCCGGTTCGATACCCGTAACGGCCCAATCCTTGTCGGAGAACGGATTGACTGGCCTGTGTTCGGGAATTCCAATTGCGAAATGGTCGTCGAGATTGTGGAGAACACCTGCGTGAGATGCTCCACCCGTAGTTTCGCCGATGAGCGTTGCACGTTTGAGCTCCTTCAAGTCGTAGCTGAATTGCTCGGCGGCGGAGTAGGTTCTTGCTGACGTGAGAATGTAGACCGGCTTGTCCACGAGCAGACTTCCGGCAACAGGAGAGTGCGTCCATGTCTCCTCTGTTATCGGGTCTCTGGGGTTGAACATGTATTCCGGGTGGTCGAACAGATAGCTCGCGAGGAAAACGACCATGCTACCGTCGCCTCCGCGATTGTCGCGCAAGTCGAAGATGAGCGCATCTGCATGGTTCAGAGCCCTCATGGCGGATTCCGCTTGCGACCGGCACGCGGCAATTTCGGGAAATGAATTGAGCTTCACGTAGCCCACGTTGTTCGGCTGGACCTCGACCTTTTCGAACGTGCAGTTGGCTTGCTGCATCGCGGTCCGGTATTGCGCCTGAGCTTCTGGCGATGGCGGTTTAGAGAAATCCGGAAACACGTTCCGCGTGTATTCCATCGTGAAATGAACATCGCGGCTCGCGTCGATCAGATCGCGGGCGAGTAGATTTGCGAAAGCTTGACCATCGGTGACTTGGTTGTAATCACCTGCTCGTTCGTGCGCCAGCAGCGCGTCTGCAGTACTCCGCGCGATGTTCTGATCAAAATAGTACTGTTTCACATCCGCGATGACGGCATTAAGCACGAGCTGGCGCTCGGCCGCGTCTAGCTTCACGTCGCTGGTTGGCGCTTGAGCGGCGAGAATCTGGACGAGAAGCGACGCACAGAGTGAAATACGAACCATGCCGACGCGATACATAAGAACCTTCTCCAGAAAGAGTTTCCTTCGCGCTCCGAGTGTGGTCGGCTATCCGGAGATTGCGCCACTGCTGCGATCGGCCAATTGCGATGCAGCTTTACGAGACCGGCGTCTCCGCCTCGGCCCGCGCCGGCTTCTCCATCATCTCTTCAATCGCCCCGCGCAACCGCTCCGTCAGTTCTCCGGTCTGCCGCACACTCATTCCTTTCGTCTCAATCGGCTCGCCAATCTGCACCGTCAGCTCGCCGGGATAAAAGTGATGCGTGTGAATCGGCAGCAGATCGTAAACGCCCTTCAGCGCGATCGGCACCAGCGGCACCTGCGCGCGAATCGCGAGGTACGCCGCGCCCGACTGAAAGGGTCTCAGTTCGCCATCCGAAGTTCGGCCTCCCTCAGGAAACACCACCAGCGGCATACCGCCCCGCAGCGTCTTCACCGCGCCGCCCAGGCTCGAGAGCGTTGCATGCGGATTCGCGATGTCAATCGGCATCTGCCCGGATCGCTGCAGGTACCACCCAATGAACGGCCACTGCCACAGTTGTTTTCTCGCCAGGATGCGGAACTGAAAGGGCAACACCGCAAAAATCACTGGAATGTCCATGTAGGAAGTGTGATTCGGGGCATACACCGCGACCCGGTGCTTGCTCAGATTTTCTTCCCCCTCCACTTTCACCCTCGACAGCGAACTCCATACCCCGCAGCGCGCCCAGATCCGCGCGATCCTGTGCTGAAGCCGCCCCTTCCTCTCCACCAGTGACACCAGGAGCGCCGTGAGCCCGCAGACCGCAGTCACCAGCGCAAGCAATGGCGTCTGCAGCACATTCGATCGCCAGCGATAGAACCGCGGCATCGGATTGGGCCTTGCGCTCATCGGGCTTCGCTCTTTCCCACTGCAAACTCCCCAGTCAGCATCGCCCGTGCCTCGCCTACAAGGTACACCGATCCCGACACAACCACCACGCCTCCCGCTGCGTTCTCCTGCGCCAACTGCAGCGCCTCGCGCACTGTCTCCGCCGCCGTCGCCGCCGTCCCGGTTGCCTTTGCCGCGGCCAGCAAATCCTCCACCGCCGTCGCGCGCGCGGCATGAATCGGCGCTACAATCACGCGCTCAAAAAGTGGGAAAAGAATCTGCGCCATCTCCGCCACCGGCTTGTCGCGCAGACAACTGAAGATCAGAATCCTTGGCTTCCGTTCTTCCAAGATGTTGCGCAGTCCCGCGCGCAGCGCCCACGCCCCGGCCGGATTGTGCGCCACGTCCAGCACCCACTCCACGCCCGCGATCGTCATGCGCTCCAGGCGTCCCGGCCATTCTGTCCGGCGAATTCCTTCTTCGATCGCCGCCGGGCACACTGCAAATCCATGCTGCTCCGCCAACTCCACCGCCGCCGCAATTGCCAGCGCCACATTCCTCTGCTGGTGCGCGCCTTTCAGCGGCGAATCCACTTTGACCGTCGCGCCCAAAGCCTCCACCGTGTAGGGCCCTTTCGCTTCGTTCGCCGGCATGTATGGCACCGCGCTCACCCCGCGCACTCCCAACTCTGTCGCCACGTGGCCCAGCACCTGGTTCGCCTCCGGATGCTGCGGCAGCGTAATCATCGTTCCGCCCGCGCGCAGAATCCCCGCTTTCTCGCGCGCAATCGCCGCAATCGTCGGGCCCAGCCACTCCATGTGGTCCAGCGAGATGTCCGTCACGACTGAAACCAGCGGCTCCACCACGTTCGTCGCATCCAGCCGTCCGCCCATGCCCACTTCCAGCACCGCAATCTCCACCTTGCTCTCGGCCAAGTATAGAAACGCCAGCGCCGTCAGCATCTCAAAGAAGCTCGGCATCTGCGGGAGCTTCCGCTCTCTTACCATTTGGTCGGCCTTGTCGGAAACAAGAAAGAACAGCCGCGCAAAATCCCCGTCAGCAATCTCTTCCCGCCCCACGCGAATCCGCTCATTCGGCCGCTCCAGATGCGGCGACGTGTACAGCCCCGTGCGCAGCCCCGCTTCCGTCAAAATCGAAGCCAGCGTCGCCGCCGTCGACCCCTTCCCATTCGTCCCTGCAATTAGCACTGCCGGGAAGCGCCGCTCAGGATTTCCCAGCGCGCTGAGCAGAATCCGCACCTCATCGAGCGAGAATTTCCGTCGCGGCTGCCCGGCCTTCGCAAACAGCTCCGGCGTCATGGCATTCAACTGATCAATTGCCGCCGCGTAAGACATAGGAAGCTTCAGTATAGAAGCCGCACAAGATTGTGTTCCTCGACAACGGAGGAAGCAGGGGCCTTCAGGCCCCTGAACATCTGCGCAAAATAGAAGCGGCCTTTAGCCCCGGACGGCGAGTTTTTTAGTTCGCCCCCGGCAGCTCTGTGTGATCGATGACCAGCGCCGCCACTTCGCCGCGCGTCGCCTCGATCCTTAGACCCAACTGCTCCTCGATTGCCCTGAAGAACGGCGGCGCCTGGGCATTTTCTCCAGCCACCGGAACCTCGCCGCTAAACTGCGTCTCATCGGCAGCCCAGTCCAAATCGAAGTCATACCTTCCCGTCAACCCCGTTCTATCCACCACCGGCCGATCTAGCAGCGCCCGCTGCAGCAGCGATGCAAAGTCGCTCATCGTCGCATTCTTCGCCGGCAAGTGAATGCGCGCCGGCGGATACACCGTCGAGATCAACTGCGCCGGGTCGCTTGCCGCGGCCGTACTCTCTTTCAGCCTCACCCCTCTCTTATCCACTTCGAGCGCATAAATCGAAAACTCCTTCGCCTCGCGATGAAAGCTTAGTCTGAACCGTTCATTCAGCAGTGTCCTCAGCATCGCCATCTGTTCCGCCCGCGCTGGCCGCGTGTCCCCCGGCGTCACCGCCTCAATGTCGAAATGTTCGTCATCCACCCACCCCGCACCTCCTGAAATCACCTTGGGACTCAAATCGTAAGCCGCCGCAATCAGCAACTTCAGCGTGTAGTACTTCGCCACAAAGCGATTCGTGCCCTGCATGGTGATGTATCGCCCCGCTTTCGCGTCCAGCGCCGTAGGCTTAATCGTCGCCACTTCAAACGCCGGCGCTGCGCCTTGCCCCGCAGGTGGGCCCTGCGCTGTAGCCGGGCCTTGCGCCTTCACCGCGCACACCGACAGGGCGAGCGCCACAATCGCAATCCCTCTCATCTCGCCTCCTCATCCCGAGCCTTACTTCGGACCTGCGCTTCCTTCAGCGTCCTTCCATATTCTCCACTCCGCCCGCGATTCCCCATTCTCCCCATGTCTTCATTGGACGTCTCGCCTCCCAAAACCCTTCGCCATCTCTACGTATTCACACCTCTCACGCACCGCCTTCCGACCCTCCACCATTCCTTCTCCGGCTGTGCAAGACCCTCTCACCGCAACCCGCTCCACCCACGCGCCTTCGCCGCACCTCCCACACAACCCCCACGCCTTCCACAGCCTTTCTCGTCGCCCTTGTGGGAGCCTTGGAAAATTGCGGTCCCATCTCCCCCCCGTGCACCGGTTTTCCTAATGTCCTCTTCTCCACAGCCGCGATTTAGAAAACTCTCACCTATCGCAAACCCGCGCCCCCATGCTATTTCGCCCCTATTCCCACTTTTCCTACCTCACCTACGGGTACTACTGCTTTTTATTTATCTATATCCATATTTATCCCCCCCTGCCGTCACCCACGCGCCAGTCTGCGCGTTGCATCGCGCGTTGCCCCATCCTTCCGCCGCCTCTTGGCGAAACGGTGGGACCGCCGTTCGAGTCCCTTAGTCCCGAGCCCCATAGTCCCTGTATTTCAGAAATCCACCCACTTTTCCACGCGCCTTTTCTCCGCGACATCGCTACAATCGGGTTGAGCTATCGACGCCGCTTCCAGCACCTCGCAAGCTGTTGTACAGTGAGGGCATAGGGCGCGGCTTCTGGGGCGGGGGGATACACATGCCAAGCGTCGAAACTGAAGTCGAGAAGCCGGCCGCGCAGGGGGCAGCGATGGAAATTACCGTAAGCCGCCAGGATCTGGTCAAGGAACTCACGGCAACGCAGAGCGTAGTCGAACGCAAAACCACGATCCCGATCCTCTCCAACTTCCTTCTCGAGGCTGAAGACGATCGCCTCAACATCACCGCCACCGACCTCGACCAGGCCATCCGCACCAGCGCCGCCGTGAAAGTCAAAAAGCCCGGCGCCTGCACCATCCCCGCGCGCAAGCTCTACGACTACATCAAGCTCCTGCC
>JARLFZ010000112.1 GCA_031296305.1 Occallatibacter sp.
GAACATGGGACTTTCCCGGAGAAAGGCGTTGATGCGCATAGCGTTAGAAAGTAGTTGAGCCATTCAACTATTCAAAATCATACCAAATCATGGTTGAAGAGTCCCTGTGCGGCGGCGATGATCAAATGGATGCGCCGCTTGCCACTGATCCCGATCGCCCAAATCCTGCTGCTGGCCGCTGTATTCCCCGCGGCCTTAGCCCAGGATGCCCCAACTCCGCCGAAAGCGCCCATCAAAGGGCCAGCCGAGACCATGGTCGTGCTGGGCGCGGCCACGCCGGTGCCGCTGACCGAGTCGCAGCGCTCAGTCGAGATTCTCCGCGTGCAAGGGCAGTCGCTGGCCGCCGAGTCGCCGCAGGATTTCCTGCGCCAGGACTCCTCGATCTTTCTTGAAGAACGCGGTGGCGGCGGCGGCCAGGCCGACATCGTGATGCGCGGCGGCAGCTTCGAGCAGACGCTGGTGCTGCTCAACGGTTTTCGCATCAACGATGCGCAAACCTCGCACCACAATCTCGATTTGCCCGTGCCTCTCGACGCCATCGATTCCATCCAGTCGCTCGAGGGTGCGGGGTCCACACTCCATGGCGTCGACGCGCTGAGCGGTGTGGTGGATTTTTTGACCGCTGCGCCCGATCATGACTCGCTGTTCGTGCGCGCGGGGCAGGGAAGCTTTCAGTCGAATGAAGAAACGCTGATCGGCGGAGCCACGCGCGGCCCATGGAGCGGACGGCTCGCCGCGGAGCGCAATTTCTCCACCGGATTCATGACCGACCGCGACTATCGCAACATGGACGCATCGGCTGAAAGCTGGAATGCAACACGGCTGGGAATTACCGACCTGCTGTTTGCCGCAAGCGACCGTTCCTTCGGCGCCAACCAGTTTTACGGCAACTATCCTTCGTGGGAGCGGACCAAGGGCTGGTTTGCCGCTGCACGGCAGGAACTCGGCAGCCACACCGTGGCAGCCTTCGGCTATCGACGCCACAGCGACGAGTTCGTCCTCTTTCGCAATGATCCCGCGATCTATGAGAACAACCATATCGACGGTTCCTGGCAGGGATCGCTCCGGCAGACGCTCACGGTGCACAAGGATTCCGTTCTCCTGATCGGACTCGAGGCCGACGGCGACAGCATCCGCAGCAATAATCTCGGCCTTCATGCGCGCAATCGCGGCGCGGGTTATGTTGACCTGGACCTGCGACCGGCGAAGCAGCGCTGGAGCCTGTCAGTAGGCGCGCGCGAAGAGATTTTTTCAGGCGGTGCGCAGGCCGCGTTTTCGCCGGAGCTGGCCGGCAGCCTGCGCGTGGCAAAGAGTCTCAAGCTGCGCGCCAGCGGCGGCTATGGATTCAGAATTCCCACCTACACCGATCTCTACTACTCCGATCCGTCGACGCTGGGTAATGCGAACCTCAAGCCGGAGTCGGCCTGGTCGAGCGATGCGGGCGCAGATTGGGCGCCCTCAACAAAGCTCACGCTCTCCGCAACCGGATTCTACTCGCAGCAACACCACACCATCGATTACATAAAGAGCGCAACCGTTCCGAACCCCCATCTTCCCGCCGGCTGCCCTGCCAACACCTGGTGCGCGGCCAACCTGAACGGTCTCGGTTTTTCCGGTGTCGAAACTCGGCTCACCTGGATTCCCAAAAAATCGCAAACCGTGCGCATCGCGTGGACCGGAATTCACGGCGCGCAGAGCGCATTGCACGGCCTCGAGTCGGAGTACGTCTTTAATTACCCGGTCCAGAATATTCATGCTTCATGGAACTCCGCGATGGGCCACGATTTTGTCCTGACCAATGCCATCGAAATTGCCCAGCGCTATCGGCAGACCGTCTATCCAGTGTGGAACGCCACCCTCACCCACGACACGGGAAAGCTGCGGCCCTATCTGCGCCTCACGAACCTGAGCAATACCGGTTACCAGGAGATCACGGGCGTCAATATGCCGCCGCGCACCATCATGGGCGGGGTTGCGCTGCAACTGGGCCGATAGCCCGGCCTTTCCGGAGAAACTCCTTGCGTCCTGCGCATTTATTTTTGTAATCTTCTAGACGTACCTCGGCAGTCCGCGCGCACGGTCAATCAGCGGGCTCTACCTGCATTCTCCGGCTCTTGAGGGATTGTGGATGGAGGCGTTCAGGAGCACACCGGGAAGGTGTGCCTGCGCTTCGCGTTCGCATCGCCTTTCCACCGCCTTTAGGAATTACAACCCAGAGGAGATCAGTTATGAGCCATGCAGGAAATCACCACAAGATCAACTACATTGAGTTCGCCGCGAATGATGTGGCGCGCGCCAAACAGTTTTACGCAACCGCATTCGGATGGGGCTTCCAGGACTGGGGGCCGGATTACATCAGTTTCGACCCGGAGAGCGCAGGAATCGCTGGCGGCTTTCGCACCGCAAAGGCCAATGAATCGAGCGGCGGGTCTGCGCCTCTGATCGTGCTCTACTCGTCAGACTTGAAAGCCACGGAAGCGGCCATTGTCGCGGCGGGCGGCTCCATCGTCGTGCCCACGTTCGAGTTTCCAGGCGGCCGGCGCTTTCACTTCTCCGACGGAGTGGGCAACCTGCTGGCCGTGTGGTCGGAATAAGAAAAATCGCGGCCTCAGATCAAAAATCCATCTTGTGTCGCCTGAGGTTGCCCCATCCTATCCGCGCTGTTTGAAACAAACGGAGCGGATAGGGTGGGAGACCAAGCCTCAATTTACCGGCGGCGGAAGCTGCAGCGGCTTGCGCGGCCCGAGCTCTTCGCGAACCAACGTCAATCCCAAAAGCCAGCGCTCAAACTTGTCTGAAAGCCGCGCGAAAAGCGGCGCATCCTTCTCGTACTCGAAGAGATTGAACTGGCTGACAATGAAGTAGCTCTCTTTGCCCACGCGGATGAGCTCGGCAAGGCTCGGGGAAGGATGGCGACGACGGTGCCTGGATCCCGCGGCCTCAGGGTACATCCCGGCTACGAACAGCGCGTAGTCGCCAATGTGTTTGCGAAGCGCGCGCTCGGCGTCGAAGGACGGTGCGTCGCCGTTCACCGGATCGGCAGCACGCTCCATCTCTTCCAACTGGTCGATGGGGCGCCCCGATCCATCGCGCATGCAGTACAGATTGCCGGCATCGGAGAAATCGCACAGCAAACGCGCAACGTAGCTGGTTACATCGGGATCGTGAAGACCCAGCTTGCCCTCGTAACTGTTGCGGACCGCCTGCTGAAAGAAAGGTTCGAGCGGATGAGTCTGCGTCTGCATACACACCTCCCGTGCGCGGAATCGTAAAGATTTTTCCGTGTCCTGCCACTGCGGCTGAGCGCGACCAACCGGTTTCCGTTTGGGCCCCGGCTGTTCCTGGTCATGCTGCGCGGGGAAGTTGCCGGCCGCGGCCCGATTCACTTGGTTGTAACACTGAGCTTATCGGAACAGTTGTGCTGGTCAAGAGGGAAGGGCCAACTTAGTTAGCAGACGCGCAACCCGATTGCAAACCGCGCAAGTCACCACGCGGCAAATCGCCAGCGCGCAACAGAAAAGGCAGCCTCGCCGGCTGCCTTTCGCCTTTCTGAAACCTGACCCCGGTCTTTTACACGGTCGCTGGCGCGCGCGATTCAAGCTCTGCCAGCCGTTTGGCAAGAAGCGTTTCCAGCTTCACCAGCGCGGCTGAAAAGCCCTCAATGCCTTCCTTCAATTTGTCGTTGGCCATACGATCGGCGGCGTGCATGCGGTCGAAAGTCGCCTTGTCCATGGCGATTTTTTCTATCTGCATGGTCTTCGCGGTCTCGGGCGAGAGCTTGCGCGGCAGCTCGCCCTGGGTGGATTCGAGTTCGCCCAGCAACTGCGGCGAAATCGTGAGCAGGTCACAGCCGGCCAGTTCGGTAATCTCGCCGATGTTGCGAAAACTCGCGCCCATCACCACGGTCTTGTAGCCGAATTTCTTCAGGTAGTTGTAAACGCGCGTCACCGAATGCACGCCGGGATCGTCCGCGCCTTGATAGTCTTTGCCCGTGTCCTTTTTGTACCAGTCAAGAATGCGGCCCACGAAGGGCGACATGAGCGTAGCGCCCGCATCGGCCACGGCGATGGCCTGGTGCAGTCCGAAGAGCAGCGTCAGGTTGCAGTGGATGCCTTCCTTTTCGAGAACCTCGGCGGCGCGAATTCCTTCCCAGGTTGACGCGATCTTGATCAGCACGCGATCCTTGCCGATGCCTTCCTTCGCGTACATGCCGATAATGTCGTGCGCCATTTCGATGCTCTTCTCGGTGTCATACGAGAGCCGCGCGTCCACTTCAGTCGAGACCCGGCCGGGAATGATGGCCAGAATTTTCTTGCCGAAGGCCACGGCCAGCCGCTTGAACGCGAGATTGGCCACGTCCTTGTCGCTCGCGCCATCGCCCAGTTCCTTGTGTGCGTCCATCAGCACGCCATCCACAATGGGCTGATATTGCGGCATCTGCGCCGCGGCCGTGATCAGCGAAGGGTTGGTAGTCGCGTCCTGGGGATGGAATTTCTCCATCGCTTCCATATCGCCGGTATCGGCGACCACGACGGTGAATTGACGTAGTTGTTCAAGCAGATTTTGCGGCATATTTCCTCCTGCGGGGACGGGGGTTCTGGCTGGAGCTTGTTTCACAATTGGCCTCGTGAAAGGGCACGACTTCAGTCGTGCCGAAGAGCGCTGGGGAATTCAGGGGTTTTAACCCCCGAGGCATTCTGCCGGGCCAATCAGACCATTTATGAAACACTCTCCAGAACCTACGGCACCAGTGTACCTCTTCTCCTTTAAGATGCGCTGAAATCGCGGGGGGTGCGCTATTTGTGGGCGCGAAAGCCAGCCACTATCTGCGATCTCTCGCTCGGGTTAAGATGATTTCAATGATTTGGAAACCATGGCTAAGAGCGGCTAACTCCGTTGCTGCGCTTCTCCTTGCTTGGATGCACTTTCGGGGACCCGGTCGGGGGCATTCTGCCAGGGACTTTGGAGACGGGAGAGTGGAATTCTCGCCGGATCCGCTTACATATCTTGCTTGGCCGCTGATTGCCCTCTTGCCCGCTTGGTCAGCCATCAATGAGCTGCGGCGGGGCCCCGGCGACTGGTGGCAACTCATTGCGCCGGTCGCAATATTATTCCTGGCAACCTCAGAGATGTTTTCGTTTCCAGGAACGATAGTGGTGTCCCGCGAAGGAGTGGAACAGCATTTCTGGTTGCGAGGCGAGAAGCGGATTCGCTGGGGAGAAGTCACCGAGATCAAAGAACAGAGTAAGTTCGGCCCTCTCACAATTACCGCGTCAGACGGCACAAGGGTCGACTTCTCCGGCCGGCTGCCAGACCGACCGCGATTTCTCGTGGAGATTGAAAAGTACTGCCGTGGTAATCTGCCACCCGAGTTCTTGAGCAGGGTGGCTGCGAGCTTGCAGGCTGGCCGGAAGACCGGCTGACGCGGCTTCGTTCTGTTCCGCAGGAACTTATTCCGCTTCCACGGTATTTGCCAGCACCCCAATTCCGGCAATTGAAACTTCTACGCGATCCCCAGGCTTCAACGGTCCCACACCCGAAGGGGTGCCCGTTAGCACCAGGTCGCCCGGCTCCAGCGTGAACGCCGCACTGATGTGGCGCAGCAAAAACGGCACAGAAAAGATGAGGTCGTTCGTTGAAGCCTGCTGGCGCAATTCGCCGTTGACGCGCGTCGAGAGGTTGACCCCGACATCGAGGTCCAGTTCATCGCTCACCACCGGGCCGACCGGACAAAACGTATCGAAGCCCTTGGCGCGTGCCCATTGCACGTCCTTCTTTTGCAAGTCGCGGGCAGAAATGTCGTTGGCCAGCGTAAAGCCGCGCAGTACTTCGCGCCAATCTTCCTCGGGCCTCAGGTTGCGAGTGCGCCTGCCGATCACCAGCGCCAGCTCGCCCTCGAAATCCACTCGTTCCGAAAGCGCCGGCAATACCACCTCGCCGCCCGGCCGTTGAAGCGACGAAGGCGGCTTGAAGAAGAGCAGCGGCTCGGCGGGGATCTCATTGCCCAACTCCGCCACGTGCTCGCGATAATTGCGGCCCACGCAGACAATCTTCGACGGCGTAACCGGCGCCAGAAGATCCGCTGCGCTCAGGGGAATCGCTTCGAATTTGGCGCTGAGCGGAGATGCGCTTCCATGCTCGGCGCGGTAGCGCAGGTCTTCCTCGGGCGCATCGATCAAGCTCACGATCTGCGGCCTTCCGCCCCGCTCTTCAACAGCGCCGTATTGAACTTGACCATCGTGAACGAATCGACAGTACTTCATGAGACCTCCTTTTGTGGGCGTAGCGCCCGTCTCCAGACCGGGGTCCTCGGCGAGCGGTTTTTGCTCGCTGGGGTGGGAGACCGGCTGTCGTGCGCGCGTCCTCGCCCGTGCGTTTCAAAAATCCTTTGGGAACTCACACTGTAACAGTCACTACGGCCCCGGCACCGTTTCCTCGGTCTCCGCCGACCGCGCGCTCTCGTGCCCCTGCTGATCGACGGCGCCAACCGCATACATATAGGTGTGGCCGGATTGCACGTTCGCATCGTGATAGTAGGGCGCGGCCACAGGCTGCGCGGGGGAAATACGCTGCCAGTTGCTTTCCGGCTTTCCCGCTTCGCGCCGATAAACGACGTAACCTGCCAGGTCGGCCTCGGTGCCGGGCTGCCAATTCAAATCGATCGCCGGTCCAGCGCCCTCCGCACCGGCCGTTGCCACCGCCGCCAAACCTCGCGGCACTGCCGGCGGAAACACATTGACGGCCGCGATGCGCACGGCGCCAGAAAGTGGCCCAGCGAGCTCCAGCGTTTCTCCGTTGACGGTAACGCGCGCCACGCGTTGCGCACGATACTCATAGGTCTCGCCAAACTGTATGCTGCTATCGAGCGCGCGCCCGAGTTGCGGACCGGGCTCGACAAGCAGAGTACGCTCCAGCGGTTCGGGACGCGGAGCGAGCGGGCCCTCCGTTGACCTTGACGGCGCAGGCGCGGGCGGCGAAACCAGCTTCCGCACTAGCTGCACCGCAACGGGTGCTGTATCCGGCGGCTCGGGTGCCCAGCGCAGCAGAACTCCGTCGCGGCGCATCTCGGCTGCCAGGCCGTCGACAGCAGCAGGCGCCTCGCCCGCGAGAACCTGCGCGCCGTTCGAGAGCCCGGCGGTTCGGCCCTTGCGATTGTCCAGCTCGACGAAATAAATGAGCACGCGCGGCGCGCCCTCGGCCAGCGCTGGCGGCAGCGTGTCAGTGAATGCGCCATCGGCGTCCGGGGCCACCTGCAATGTCGCGACCGCGGAACAACCGGCAGCGACGCTTTCATCGCGGCAGATACGCACCGCCACATTGCCCTTCAGCGGCACCTTGTCGGTATCTCTCTTCGGCATGCTCCAGGAGAGCACCACCTGGTTGCCGGTGCGTACAGCGGAGAGATCGCCCACGCGACCGGGAAGTTGCAGCGAAGGCGGCAGCGGCGCGCCGGGCATACCGCATCCGGCGAGGGCCACGCCGCTGAACATCAAAACAAATGCCAGCGCCGCGCGGCGCGCCCGGCCGGATCTCTGCGGATATTTCATTGCACCCCATTCTATCGAATCCGCTGGTCGATCTTCGCCGCGGCCATTTGCGCCTTGCCGCAACCCTCTGCGTTGTTGTATTTTTGAACGCGCTCCCTGAAAGGACTATTACTCGTGCTCATCTTCTGCGCCGTCCTCGCCATTTTTGTCTACGGAATGATCGCCGCAATGCTGGGCACGATCCTCCCCGACCTGTCGGACCGTTTCCACCTGACTCCGTCGCAGAACGGCGCCATCGCTTTCTCGCAGGCTCTGGGCTTGATGATCGCATCCCTTGCCGTCGGTCCGCTGCTCGATAGCGAAGGCGACAAGATCGGCCTCATTCTCGGCCTGGCCTGCATCGCACTCGCTCTCTTTTTGTTGCCACGCGCCGGCAGCTTTGGCCGCATCGTGGCCCTGCTCTTCCTTCTTGGCGTAGGAGGCGGCATTGTTGTCACCGGAGCCAACGCGCTGGTGAGCGGCGTGAGCGAGACCCATCGTGCCTCTGCACTCAACCTGGTGAACCTCTTCTTTGGTCTCGGCGGCCTCCTCACGCCTTTTATCTCGGCCAATCTCTTTCAGCGCAAATGGAACCGCCTCTGTTACTCGGTCGCCGTGCTCACCGTTGCCACGCTGGCTGTACAGTGTTTTACGCAGATGCCGGCCCCGGCCGCCGCATCGGGCTTCGTGCTCTCCCAGGTCGGGCCCATCCTTGGCCGCCCTCTGCTTTTGATGCTGGGATTATTTCTGTTCCTCTACGTGTCGTGCGAAGTAGGCGTATGGAATTGGCTGCCCCGCCATCTCATCGCGCGCGGCATCCCTGAGGCGCGCGCGCTCAATATCCTCTCCCTCGGATTTGCGCTCGGCCTGCTCATTGGGCGCGTTGGCGCGTCACGCATCCTTATTCATGTACCGGCCATCGAGGTCACACTGGCTGCCTCCATCGCCATGGCCGTCACAACATTTCTCATGCTGCGGACCGACAAACCGGCAGCCGCCGCGGCCCTCGTCTTCATCGCCGGATTGTCGATGGCTCCCGTTTTTCCCACCGTCCTCGCGATTACCGGCACAGCATTTCCGCATTTGACAGGCACTGCCATCGGCTTTGTCATCACCTGCGGCTGGGCCGGCCTCGCCGTAAGCAGCCGCTTGATCGGCGCCATTGCCGGCGGCGACCCGCTGCGCCTCAAAAAAGCCTTGCTGCTTATCCCCGCGTTCGCGGTGATGATGGTGATTTTGAATCTGGGAATCTGGTCAACAATGAAATAGGCAGATCGCCCGAGCGTCGAAGAACCGAGCAGATGGCGAAGGCACTGGGTGCTCACTCCCAACGATGTGGGTGCCCGCGGTCCCACGCATTTGGGGACCGGGGATAGCAAAATCCGCAAAACCCAGAATCCGGGTGAGCAGCGGGCTAAATCTTTTTCAGATTGGCGAACTTCTCCATCAATTTCTTAACCCCGTGACGAGCGAACAGCACGGTCAGCTTGGCATCTTCGCCGTCCCCCTCGCGCAGGAGCACGGTGCCTTCTCCGTACTTGGCATGCATAACGCGCTGGTTCTTTTTCAATCCCGATGCGCCGTGAGCTGGGGGAATCTCCATCGTCGGCCGCGCAAACGTACCGGGGCGCGCGCCGCCAGATTTGCTCCCGAAGAAGCGTGCAATATTGTCGAGGCTGCCCTCCGGCCCTTTGCTCTTTGCAGCAAATCCCGGGCGCGCCGACGAAGCCGGCGCAAGGTTGCGCGGAATCTCCTGGCTCTCGTCCTCGTAGTTGAAATGCGCGTCCTCCGCGTCGCTACCCTGCCGGTGCCTGCGCCCCGCACCGTACGCCGGAGTGGCCCACGCCGGACCGCGGCCTCCAAGATTCTCGACGAGCGGCGACGGCACCTCTTCCAGGAAGCGCGAAGGAATGCTCATCTCCGGCACATCGTTGCCGTAGCGGCGGCGATAGTGGGCGCGCGTCAGAATCAGTGTGTTCATGGCCCGCGTCATGCCCACATAGCAAAGTCTCCGCTCCTCTTCAAGCTCTTCGGGACTTGAGAGTGTGCGCGAATGCGGGAACAATCCCTCTTCAAGCCCGGCGAGAAACACCAGAGAAAACTCCAGTCCCTTGGCCGCATGCAGCGTCATCAGTGTGACGCGCGCATTGGGATCGAATTGATCGGTGTCGGAGGCCAATGCAGCGTGGTCGAGGAACTCGCCAAGTGTTTCCCCGCGCCCCTCCGCGTCGTGTGCAGCGTTCGCCAACTCCTTCAAGTTCTCAATGCGGCTGAAAGCCTCTGGCGAGCCCTCAGTCTCGAGCGCCTTGATGTACCCGGTTCGGTCGATGATGAAGCGGATGAGTTCGGGCAATGTGGCCGAATCTCCCGGCGCGCGGAACGCGCCCCGCGTTTCTGTCTTTTCGTCAGACTCAGCACCTGAACCGGGGTTCTCCGCAGGCATAACGAGGAACGGCCTCTTCGGCGCGTTGTCAGCGGGTGAAAAATGTGAAGCATCCAACAGCGGGATCTGGTTTTCGTCGCCGCCGAAGTCCGCTCCTGCGTCTTCTTGCTCCCTGCCGGGGTCCCCGGCGGGCGACCTTTGCCCGCTGGGGTGGCTCGCCCCCTCGCTTCCTTGCTCCCTGTTTCCCGCGCCGAATCCAAAACTGGTATCGGCGTCACCGGCCTCCGCCACATCCGCCGCAAGCTTGCCGGCGAAATCCGGATCCATCATGGCCTGCGCATCGAGAATCAATTGCCGGAAGGTCTCGAGCGCCATTGAAGCGCGCGTAGGGATCAGGCGATTCGCGATCGCCGCAGCCGTCGCCTCCCAAGTCGAAACCCCAGTCTCGAGAGCCAGCCGCTCCATCGTCTCGAGCGTCGTCTTGCCGATGCCGCGCGTCGGCGTGTTGATCACCCGCTGCAGCGCCATCGAGTCGTGCGGATTCCGCACCAGCCGCAGATACGCGAGCAAGTCCTTGATCTCGGCGCGTTCGTAAAAGCTGAATCCGCCCACCATGGTGTAGCTGATGTTGTACCGGCGCAGCGCTTCCTCCACAAGCCGCGATTGCGCGTTGGTGCGATACAGCACTGCCGCTCCGCCGTTTTGCGTTTCGGAGGAATCCTTTGCTCGCAGAAACGCCTGAATCTTGTCCGCGATAAACAGCGCCTCGTTCTCGCCATCCGGCGCTTCGTAGTAGCCAATCAGCGAGCCACCCTGGCGCTCGGTCCACAACTTTTTGCCCTTGCGGCGCAGGTTGTTGGCCACTA
>JARLFZ010000113.1 GCA_031296305.1 Occallatibacter sp.
ACAGCTTCAGCCGGGCCAATAAGGGCAACAAAATGAGGCGGGCTTTGGCCCCAGAGGAATGGTCTTTTCAAACTGACCCACTGCCGGCTCAGTGCAAGGCTGGATAGGTGCGGTAAGCTTCGATGGTCACCGTCAGCGGAGTGCCCCTCACTTGCGAAGTCTTCAAGAGCACCTCAAAGTAGGGAAGACCGGTGGTGTGAAGCATCTCGTTAAAAGCGGAAAACTTGTCGCTTAACAGAAAATCGCCCGCGGCCTCAGTGGCTTCGGAAGAAGTGCCTTCGAGAAGCAGAACCTTGCCGTCGTGATCCGGGTTGGGCAGGTAGGCGACCACGCAATACCCAACCGCGTCGGTCGAGTTATAAGTCGGCTGTTCACCGGCGGCAGGCGAACGGTTCTCCACGATCGTGACTCCCAGACCCTCGAATTTCGAAAGCTCAATAAAATTCAGACGGCCTTCGAATAGCTCCGTCCAGGGATTGGAGATACGGCCGCCGATCAGGATTACGTTGTCCTGCTTCACCAGCGCGGGCGTGTACTGACGCGCGCTGTACAAGTGAACTCTCTTGTCGAGCGGATCCAGATCCAGAATGCGCTCCGCCAGCTTGAACTCGCTTGAATTGCCTAGACTCTTTGTCGCGAGAAGCTCCTGGAAAAACCGCAGATCCGGATCCTTGGTCTTCTCCGGCGAGGAATTGAGATAGCTGCGGCTCAGATATCCGTAAAAAGGGGTTTGCTGCTTGTTGAGCTCCTCAATAAGGAGAAAGGAATCGTCGCTCAGCACGATGTCTGTGTCGTGATTCGAGTCCAGGAATCCTGACCACAACGCATTCAATGCGGGCTGGTACTTCCAGGGTGAGAGCGCGTGATGCAGCGAGTCAAGCGCATCCTGCTGGTTGCGATCGCGTACCCACAAAACCGCGCACGCAACACCAAGCGCGAGAATCACCGCAACGGCGGCCGCAAAAGCCAGCCGGGAAGACCGGTGGCCTCCCGAATCAATGTTCGTCTCTGCATCGCTTGCAGGGGCCTGCTTGACAGCAGTTTTCTCGTAGCCCGTTGGCGCGGGTGTCTCCTCCTGGGAGACGCCTGCATCGCCAGCAACCGGCAATGTTGGCTCGGACTTGGCGCGCAGGCTGAAGAGCGGCTTGTAGGTGCCGAGGGCAACCGTAATCACCGTGGCTTCGCGCTGGCCTTCAGTCGAAAAATACACCTCGAGCCTTTTGCGCAAATGGGCCATCTGCACGCGAACGATATTGTCATCCAATGGATTGAAATCGCTGCGCCGGCCCAGAGCCCGATACGCGATGTCAAATTCGTGAATGGGCTCCTCGGGCTTAAGAATCGTCTGCCGAACGATAAAGAGGAGCATGTCGCGCAACTGCGTGGCTCGAAAGAGCGCGGGGCTGCGGGCCACCCTCTCGGCAAGCTTCCAACGCGGGTCGCTTTCGAGAAGGCTCGCTTCCTCCTCGACGCCCTCTCCGTTCTTGCCCTTCGCTTTCAACGCGACTGCCCTCATGGGTGGACTGATTATCTCCGACCGAAAGAGCGATTGACAAGAGAATTCACCGTGGATGGCCATTAAGTGACTGATTTATAAAGATCGCCACGTAAAGGATTCGCTAAGAACGCTACCGTAACATTAAATTGACTGGCCAACTGCATGATCACTCGGGAACAATTCTCCCGTCAGTCTGGAGAGGCCGGAACACCCCAATTTCTTGAGCGCTTCACATCCGCTCCTGGTCCCGCCGGCCTCAATGACTTGCAAAGGCTCAAGCAGCCCCGTGAAGACAACAACTTACAACGAGCGATGAGACGTTCTCGGCATTGAGCTACCGCCGCAGAACTAAATTGATGCCAACCAAACGCCTTAGGAGGAGTTGAAATGCAGAATTCAGCCAGCAGCAAAACGACGCACAAAAAGGGAATCCGCACACTGGCGGCCATCGCCGCGATCTTCGTGGTCGTACTCCTGGTTCTTGTGACGCCACAGGCCAGTTTGAGCCAGGGCATCACAGGGTCCATTACCGGTACGGTCACCGATCCCAGCGGCGCCGTAGTGGCAGAAGCCACCGTCACAATTCGCGACGTGGACACGAACGCCATCAAAATCGTGAACACATCCGATGCGGGCACCTATACCGTGACGCAACTGCCTCCCGGACACTACTCCGTGAAGGTTGATAAGGCAGGGTTCAAGGTCTACAACCAGACCGGCATAACACTGGCGATCGACCAGGTGGTGCCGGTCAATGCACAACTGGCCGTGGGATCTGAAGCACAGAACATCGAGGTCACCACCGCTCCCCCCGTGATTCAAACCCAGGATTCCTCGGTGGGCCAGGTCATTGACAGCCAGTCGATTCAGAACACGCCCCTCAACGGACGCCTGAGCGTCATGGGCCTGATCGCGCTCTCGCCCGGCGTGCAGGGCGTGGGCGCACAGGACCAGCTTGCCGTCCGCGGCCTTACGTACGCGGTGGGCACGGGAAGCCGCAACGCTTACGGCGGCCTGGGCTCGACGCTCGATGGCGTTGTAAACAAGGAAGTCACCCTCCAGCGGTCAGAACCGGAGATTCCGTCGCTCGATGCGCTGGCCGAGTTCAAGGTGCTCACGACGGGCGCGCCTGCCGAATTCAACGAGCCGTCGCAGGTCATCGTCGTCACCGCCAGCGGCACCAATGCTTACCACGGTGAGCTGCTCTGGTACAACCGCTCCAAAGGTACCGCCGCCAAGACCTACTTCGGCGGTTCCTCGGTCCGCCCATACTACGAGAGAAACGAATACGGCGGCAACTTTGCCGGACCCATCACAATTCCCCACCTTTACAACGGCAAGGACCGCACGTTCTTCTTCGTCGCGTTTGAGGGTTTCCGGCTCAACCAGGCGACCAACGTGAATAGCCAGCAGCCGACTAATCTTGAGCGCCAGGGCATCTTTACGGAATTCACCCAGCCCATCATCGATCCTTCGACGGGACTGGCGTTCTCAGGCCAGCAGATCCCGGGCGGACGGCAGAATTCCGTTTCGCTACAGTTGTTGAACCTCCTCTACCCCAAGCCAACAGCCAGCGGAACCGGAACCAACACCTTCGAACTGGTTCCATACAACAGCCATGCCAATCGCTTCTCGCTCCATGTCGATCACAAGATCAGCGACAAGGATCAGATCCGCGGAACGTTTCTGGTGGCGCGCTATGGACCCAATCCCGATGTCGGCGCCGACAGCCTGCAAGGCGGCTTCTCGAAAGACGGCGAGCGCAACACCAACACCATTCTGGGCTGGACGCATACCTTCACGCCCACTCTCCTCGTTGACACCTACGCGTCGTTCTTCCATCTGCCCATCTATCGCACGCCGCAGAACGTCGGCACCAAGTGGGAGTCGATTATTCCGCAGTTGAGCCCGCAGCTGATCGAAGGCGCGCCGCAAATCTCCATTACGAACATCACTTCCGTTTCAGAAGCCGGATCGAAGGATCTGGAGCAGGCGATTCAGGCCAACACCGCCGTGACCAAGGTCTTTCCGCACCACACCATCAAGACCGGCTTCTCCTACATCTACGACAACCACTGGAACGATTCCGCGGTCAGCCCGCAGCGTGGTTCGTACTCCTTCAACGGCCAGTACACAAAGTGCGCCACCTCATTCAGCAGCGCGTGCACATCCAGCGGCTCTCCCTGGGCCTTCGCTGACTTCCTGCTTGGCCTGCCGGCAACAACCGGGCAGGGCACACCGGGCAACTTCATCACGCGCAACACATCGCACCAGTGGGCGGCGTATGTTCAGGATGATTGGAAGCCGCTTCCCAAGTTGACTGTCAACGTGGGCGTACGTTACGACCTGCAGTGGTTCACGCCCGGACCTTATGGCGAGTTCTCGCTCTACGTGCCCTCCGCCAACAAAGTCATCGTCTTCGGCAGTTCCTATCCGTCCGGCGCCATCTCCTCCTACGTCAACTCCCTCCAGGCCTCGAACCTGATTGCGCTGTCGTCTAACTCTTCCATTTCCAGCAACCCGTTCGCATTCCTTGGCAGGCCCAGCAAAAACTTTGCACCCCGCTTCGGATTTGCCTACCAGGTGCTGCCCAACACGGTGCTGCGCGGCGCCTTCGGCATTTACTTCAACCTGCTGCCCGCTTCGTACGTGGGCGCTATGTTCGGAACCCTGCCGTTTGAGGCCTCGCAAAGCTTTACCAACTCCGTGAACAACGCCCAGCCGACCCTCACCGCGTCGACCTTCACCTTGAGCACTCCGTTCTCTGCAACGGGTACCTACAGCGCCAACCCGTCCGTCAACGCGGAGCACAATCTCGTCACGCCATACACCGAGGAGTACAACCTCGCAGTCGAGCATCAATTCCCCGGCGCGCTCGATCTCCGCATCGGCTACGTGGGCCAGCACAACCTGAAGCAGAATAACTACGGCGGCGGTGGCAACTATGCTCCCAACATCAACCTTGCCGACCCGCCGGTCATCGGCGCCTCGGTGCAAAGCACCAACCTGCATCAGCCCTTCGCGTCCATCCCCTACAATCTCGATCCCATCTTCCACAGCACCATGAGCTCGTTGCAGGTGGGCGTGCATAAGCAGTACACCCATGGCCTCGCCTTCGGCGCGGAGTACCAGTGGACGCGCGTTCTGGGAACCGAGAATCTCGAGGATCCTTCTGGTCAGCATCCCCGTGATTCCTACGGACCGATCGGCGGAATCACGCCCCAGGTCTTGCAGTTGAGCTACTCTTACGCGCTGCCGTTTGGCCATGGCCAGGCGTTGTTCGGAAACGCCGGCGATCTGGCCAACAAGTTCGTCCATGGCTGGCAGATTTCCGGTATCACCGATGCCCAGACCGGCCAGCCCTTCTCGGTCACCGTCAGCGCGCCGAGTGTTCAGGGTGCGGTCTCCGGTCGTGCCAATGTCGTGCCGGGTGTTGCTCTCTACCCAGCCACCAAAACCAGGGCCCAGTGGTTCAACCCGGCGGCATTCTCGGTGCCAACCTGCTACAACGCGAACGGGACGTTCAGCTGCGCGAACTACACGTCGTCAATGCCAACCAGCTACGCCACTTACGGAACCTCGGGCTACAACATGTTGCGCGGCCCGCATTTCCAGGATTGGGACATGAGCTTGCAGAAGAACACAGCATGGCACGACCACTACAACGTGCAACTGCGGGCCGACGCCTTCAACGTCGCCAACCATCCGAACTTCGGCACGCCCAACGCCAACATCTCCAACTCCAACGTTGGCACCATCACGGGAATCAGCGGCACACCCAGCTACGAGCAGCGTACCGTCGAATTCGCATTGAAGTTCAACTTCTAACCTGCATCGCCTCCTGATGCATGCAGACTGCGCTCTGCGGCCGTCTCCTTTCGGAGCGGCCGCGGACCACAGCCCGATAACTGTGTTTTTTTGAAGGCAGCGTCCCGAATCTCCACCCCAGTCTTTGCAAGTCAGGTATTCGTTAACCTCCCGCGGGAGCGCGGAACCGATGAAGATGACCAGGTTTATCCTTCGCTCGCGAATCGCGACAGTACTTTTTGCCGGCGTCGTTGTTCTTCAGGTAGCTGGCGCCGCTCCGCGGCATCCCAATGCCGCTTCACTCAGCAAAAACAGCCGCGAGATCTTCGAAACTGCCATGCAGTGGGGCGACCAGTACTACGACGCGAAGGCCAATCTGTGCCGCATGCCGCCCTCGCCTCAGTATGCTGAAGCGCACTTGCCGGCCTATCTCGCTGTCCGCGAGTCAGCCTGGTACGCGGTGGGCCTCCTGCTGCGCGATGGCTCGGGCGACCGCGAGCGCGCCGCGCAGATCCTCAATATTGTCCTCAGTGCCCAGTATCGTGAGCCCGGCAAACCATGGGATGGAACCTTCCGCCGTACCCCCGCCGAGCCGGAACCAGGCGCGCAGGCTGTCATTTGGCACGCCTACGATCCCAACTGGCGCGAGTTTGTCGGAACCACCTTCGCCGTCATTCTCAACGAGTATCCCAATCGCGTTTCAGAAGACTTGCGGAAGCGCATGATTGACGCCATCGATTACGCCATTGCCGGCGAGATGAAGCAAGGCCGCCTCGCCCCCAGCTACACCAACATCTCCTTGATGTACGGATTTCTCTGGGAGTTCGCAGCCGTACGCGGCGGCAAGCCGGAATGGAAGCCGCAGGCCGAGCAGTGGCAGAAAACCACCTACGATCTCTATAAGCAGCACGACGCATTCTTCGAATACAACTCGCCCACCTACTCGGGCGTCGATATCTTCGGCCTCGCGCTCTGGCGCGACTACGCTCTTACCCCGCTCATGCGCAAACGCGGTAGCGAGATGGAGGCGGGCTTGTGGCGTACCACCGCGGATCTCTACAACGCCAATCTGCGCAACATTTCCGGGCCCTTCGATCGCGCCTACGGCATGGACATGCAAAGCTACGTCAGCGTAATGGGTCTGTGGCTGCGCACCGTTCTCGATGCCGATCATGCCCCGCTCACGTCCTTCAATCCACCCGTCGACCACATTCCCGATCTGTGGATCGCGCCGCTCATCGTCGTGCTCGACACTAGAATTCCTCCCGACGCCATGGCCGCGTTCGAATCCTTTCCCGGTGAACACCAGGTCAGGCGCCCCATCGCCGATCAGCGCATCGCCACCGCGTGGATCGGAAAAACAGTCATCTATGGCGGCGAAATCACCGGTCACACGCGCGATGTTGATGCGCAAAGCCAGTTTCATGCCGTCACCGTGCAATGGCAGGCGCCCGAGGGCAAGATCGGCTGGATTCAACTCACGCGCAGCCCGGCCATCGACGCTGTGGCCGACCAAAGCGGAATTGCCATCTCTGCCGCGGGTGACGTCAGCTTTCGCATCAGCGCTCCCGCCATCACATCCAGCGACGCAACCCAGTCGCAATGGAACTTGCCCGGCCTTACGGTCTGCGTGAAAACAGACGCGAAGAGCTTTGTGGCCACCAAGCACGGGCCATTTGTAGATGTCGAGTACAAGGGCATCACATCGATGCAGCTAACGATGGCGTGCGGCTCGCCGAAATAGCGCTCCTTAGTCCAACCAAACGGATGGGCAGCGTATCCACTCTCTGCACGACATCGGCTTGCCACGCCTCCAAAGCCCCTGGAAACATTCGCGAAGCCAGCTTCTCAGGACTGATGCAGTCTTTCAAACTGCACAGCTTCAAGTTGGCCGGCCACGGGAAGTTGAGAGATCTTCGCCTCGCGGTCCCTTTTATGAGGTTATGAGCAGCGCGCCACTATCAGAGTCATATCGTCGGCCTGCCTGCCGCGACTGAACTGCTGCACATCGCTGAGAATGTCGTCCAGGACTTCGCAAGCTGCTTGCTGCTGATGCTTCCGAATCGTCGCAATCAGGCGTTCTTCGCCATACTCTTCCTCTTCGTTCGGCCCCGCTTCAGAAATTCCGTCGGTATAAATCACCAGGACGTCGCCGGATGCGACCTCGCAATCGGCGACTACGCAGTCCCATTCCTCAAACAATCCCAGCACGGTCGCCGTTGCCGCAAGCCGCTCAATATCCCCATTGGCCCTCATCAGGATTGGAGGATTGTGCCCGCAATTCGCATAACGCAAGCGCTGCGTCCTGTCGTCGTAAATTGCGAAGAACATCGTTGCATAATGGCTGGATTCAGTGTTCCTGTAGAAGAGCTGATTGACGGAGCGCAACAAGCGGGGCACATCCTCCAGCGCCAGCGCGTATTGGCCGCGCAGATTGGCCTGTAGATTCGCCATGAGCAGCGCGGCCGACATTCCCTTTCCCGAGATGTCGGCCAGCACCAGGCCGAGACGGCCCGAGCCGAAATCGAGAAAGTCGTAGTAGTCGCCCCCGACGGCGCGCGTCTGGATGCACTTGCCACAGCAGTCAAGCGTCTTCAGCGATGGGGCCTGCTGCGGCAACAGCCGGCTTTGCACCTGGCGCGCAATTTGCATTTCCTGCTCGGTGCGGCGCTCCGCTTCCATCTGCTCCGCCATTCTCTCCGCCAGCGTGATGCTGCGCATGGCGATTCCCGCCTGACTGGCAACTGATGCCAACAGACGTTTGTCACTGGCTGAGTACGGTTCTTCCGAAAGCCTCGAGCCGAGCACGGCCGCGCCTTCGAGGGCTCCTCCGCTGGAACCGCGAATCGGCACCAGGCACTCCGGATCGAGCGGGGCCAATTGCGTCCCTTGCACCTCCTCTGAGACCAGTTCCACCGGCCCGTTGCGCTCCGCCAGTTCGGCGATTCCTGCGCCAGTACTGGAAAGTGTCATGGCTTGCGGTGGCGGATTGCCGGCATATGCGAACAATTGACCATTGTTGGCCTGAAGGTAAACGAACATTGAACGAGGATGCAGCGCTTCACAGATTTTCTGCTGCAGAAGCAGCGCCAACCCTTCGCGGCTGTTGGTGCTAAGGGTCTTTGCGGCGAGGTCCTCCAGAATCTGTTGCGCGTCATAGGAACTGCGGAAAAATGCCCGGTCCAGCCGCGTCCGGACCCGGCGATGGACTTGGGTCGCCCCCGAGATCATCAGCACCCCAAACGCCGCACCAATCGGAATGGCGGCCTTCGAGCCGGCCGAAAAGTAACGCGAGAACGCCTGCCCGAACCACAACGTCAGGCCCACAGAGAGAACCATGATAAGAATGACAAAGCCCTTTTCCACCATGAAGTAGCGTGCACTCCGCTTGAGGAGGACGGGAATGTCCATGACACGGTGCTTCACCACAGCGTATGCGAAGGAGAGAGGAAAGAGAAAAAGCAGAATTACCTTCGCGAAATTCAGCCAAAAGGGAATCTCAGCATTAAGAACTTCCTGCGCGAGCGCTATGGCTGCGGCGGGTGTAACTCCGGCGACGGTGCCCCAGAAAATCACTTTGATCTTGCGCAGGTCGTCCTTGCTGGCGCTGAGCCTGTTGCACAATAGGGAAACGAGTCCAAGAAGAACAGACCCGTAAACCACGACTCTTCGAGCGTCTTGAGCGATGCGGTAGGGCACGACCGCGAGGATAAAAGGTAGTGCGCTGGAGTCGCCTTGCTGGTAACCTCCAAGGCTCAAACAAATGCCACTCGCCAGCAGTGCCCACTTCAACCAGGGAAGTTTGCGTTCAATCGGAGAGCGCGTGGGGAATACGGCGAATAAGAAGTAGAACAGCCCGGTGAGAAGGCTGCCCATCAGAGTGCGATAGAGGAGTAGGAAGTGGCGGAGATGTGGCGGTGCGGCGGAAAATCCGTCTGGCATATCGGCAGATGTAGTGAAGGTCGCAAATACCAGCGCCAGCAGCCATGCATTGCGGTCTTCCACCCGCAGAAACAGGACAGCCAAACCCACGATGAGGAATAACAGCGGGTACGACGCCAGTATCTGATTTGCGATTGCGCGGGCCACCGTCCTCGTGTCGCCCGTACCTTGTCTGGCGCGAAACCGGAGCGTGACCACCATGGATTGTGATTGTCCCGGCCGCCGCAGGGTGAAGGTCACCGCATCTCCGGGGTTTGAACTCCGCCAGATGCGTGATTCCAATTCATCCCATCCCGATACCGAATCTGCGCTCCTTCCATTGATGGCTACGATACGGTCGGTCACTTTCAGCCCGGACTTTTCCGCCGGGCTGTTTGGAATCACGCCTTCTATCTCAATTCCGTCGGGAGAATACGATTGGTCAAAGCCCACTTCAACCAGCGGCGGCGCCGGCATCGGGAGGCGAACGTAGTACATCCACGCCGCGCTGTAGAAAATCGTAAGCGCCGCGAACACGGTCCCCAGAGCCAACAGCAACGCTCGGTAATTATGGCTTCGCTGGGGGCTGGTTTGCATGGGTCTTCGGGTGTCCGATCCGCTTCGGCAGTAATCTAGTCCATCCCTCAAGCTTGGGCTGTGACGACGGTTACGCTGAGTCCGGATAAGCGGTCATTTGGCGCGCGAGTTCGCGGATCGGCCATCTACTCCCTCTCGGCTACTCCCTACTCACCTGCTTTTCGCTATCCACGCATCGATTCGCAGCTCCAGCACATCCAGCGGCAGTGCGCCCGCGTCCAGCACCTGGTCGTGGAAGGCGCGAATGTCGAACTTCGCTCCCAGCGCCTTTTGCGCGCGGTCGCGCAGCTCCAGAATCTTCAACTGGCCGATCTTGTAGGCCAGCGCCTGGCTGGGCCATGCGATGTAGCGATCCACCTCGGCCTGCACGCTCGTCTCGTCCACATTGGAGTGGTCGTGAAAGTACGCGACCATCTGCTC
>JARLFZ010000114.1 GCA_031296305.1 Occallatibacter sp.
ATATAAGAGAGCGTGGTGGTCTCCAGCGGCACCAGATCGGCCTTGGCCAGCGAAAGGAAAGCGCGCAACTGTGCCACATCGATCGGATCGGATTCGAGCGCGCGCCGCAGGCCGGCGTTGATGGCAAAGCCGGCAGCAAGCGCGAGCGCCGGCGGCTTGGGCAGCCCTGCCTGCGACAGATAGTGCAACAGGCTGGCGTGGTCCTTGTAAATGGTGGTGAGCGAGTTCTCGATGTCCGAGAGCGTGGAGTTGAGGATGAGCCGCACAATGCGCCGCTGCTCATCGGTGAAGAGCGAGGTGAGCGAGTAATTGGCGTGGCCGTAGAAGCGGTCGAGCGTGCGCATCGCCTCAGGGAAGTCGGCGCGCTGTACTTGGCCGGCGGCGTCGGCGGAAAAGGCTTCGAAAGCAGCGGCGTCGGCCGCGCTGTAGCCCTTTACCGCCGCGGTAATGTTCTGGTCGCCAAAGTGCAGTACCGCGAATGAGAAGCTTTGCGCGTTGCCGGTGATGGAGCTGGCGACATGCACTCGCCCCAGCGCCAGGCGGCCGCGGCCCGAAGTATGAATCTCGTAGGAGATGCGGCGCACGCGGAAGCAGAAGAGCTCCGTTTCATCGGCGAACGTTGAGAACACGGAACTGATGGCATAGTGCGCGGCAACCTGCTCGAGGTGCAGCTCCTGGGTTTCAACATTTTTCTTGTAAATGCGCGCACCGTCGCCTGCCGCAGGATCGTTGGAGCGGGCTTCCGTCAGGCGCGCCAGAAACGCGGGTTCGAGCGGGGCAGCCTTCTCGCCGAAGACCTGCCGGGCGAGTTGCAATACCCGCGCCGCGTAGGCGATCACCTGCACCGTCTCGATGCCGCCGATGTCGTCGAAGAACCATCCGCAACTGGTGTACATCAGTTGCGCGTGGCGCTGCATCTCCATGAGTTCCAGGGCGCGGACGCGCTCCTTTTCACTGAGAGGGTGCGTCTGTTGCGCGGCGAAGAAGCGATCGGCAGACTCCGTGCTGCGGTCGAGCACCACCTGGATATAGGCGTCGCGCGCGGCCCAGACATCGCGAAAGAGCCAGCTGCCGTACTGCTCACTGAGTGGAATCAACGCATCGCGCAGCTCGTCCAGCGCTTGGCGCAGCGGCGCGCGCCACTCCTGGTTCCAGCCGGCATGGCCGCCGTTGCAGCCGCAGTTGGAGCGCCAACGCTCCACGCCGTGCATGCAACTCCATGATGTGTTTTCGGCAATCTCGCACTCGAATTCAGGCGGAAACCGTTCCAGGAACGAGGCGTAGTCGGTGAGCCTGACGGTATCGTCCTGTTCCAGCAGGCGCAACGCATAGGCCAGCGCCATCTCGCCGTACTTGTGATGATGCCCGTAAGACTCGCCGTCGGTGGCGACGTGCACCAGTTGCGGTTCCGTCCCGTCCTTGAACCCCGCTTTCAGGCGCGCGACAAACCTGTCGCCGGAGTCGAGCAACCCTTCAAACGCGATGGCCCGGGAGACCGGACCGTTGTAGAAGAAAACCGCGATCGATGCGCCGGAAGCGAAGCGAACGAGATATGGATGCGTGGTGTCGACCGTGGCGTTGGGCGTATCAATCCAATCGCCATCTCCCGTTTTGCCGTCCTTTTTTATCGGGCGAATCCGCTTGCACTGGTGCGGAGCCAGCACCGTAAATCGAATCCCATTTGTAGCGAGGGCCTCGAGGGTCGCCGTGTCAACCGCGGTTTCAGGCAGCCACATGCCTTCTGGCGGCGTGCCAAAACTATTCTGGTAGTCGGCGATGCCCCAGCGGATCTGCGTGGCGCGGTCGCGCGCGTTGGCCAGCGGCAAAATCATGTGGTTGTAGACCTGCGCCATGGCCGAGCTGTGCCCGCGGTTGCGCTGACGGCTGCGGCTCTCGCCGTCGAGAATCATGCGATAAGTGCGCGGCGCGTTTTCCTTGAGCCAACTCAGCAGCGTAGGGCCGAAGTTAAAGCTGATGCGCGCGTAGTTGTTGACGATGCGCACGATCTGATTTTTCACATTGAGTACGCGAGCCGCACCGTTGGGCGCGTAGCACTCCGCGCAGACGCGCTCGTTCCAGTCGTGGTAAGGAGCCGCACTGTCCTGCGTCTCCACAGTCTCCAGCCAGGGATTCTCGCGGGGCGGCTGATAAAAGTGGCCATGAATACAAATGAAACGTTTGACTTGCGGCATGAAGATCCCGATGGCGTGCGCTTAGACCTGCGCATGCGCGCTGACGCTATTGTAGTGCGATGCGCAGTTAACGTGCCGAGCGGCCTGTAGGTTCGCCTTTTTTCTGGAGATCGCAGGCCCGCCACAGGTACCAACTGGCTACGGAGCGATACGGTGCCCAGCGCTGGCCGCGGCGGAACACCACATCGGGCTTGGGAAGGTCGGCGGCTTCGAGCGGGCGCGATTTGGGCACACGCTGGAAGGTGAGCGCGTAGCCCTTGCGCACACCGTAGTCGGTCACGGGGAGCACATTCGGGCGCCCGAGTCGAAATATGAGCAGCATTTCCACGGTCCAGGAGCCGATGCCGCGGACTTCCGTGAGGCGCTCCACGATGTCGGCGTCGGACATTTTCCGAATCACCGCGTGCGAAGGCACGGTGCCATCCAGTGTGCGCGCGGCCAGGTCGCGAAGAGCTTTGATCTTATTGCCGGAGACGCCGGCGGCGCGCAGCGGATCGTCGGGAGTGTCGAGCAAAAGTTGCGGCGTGGGGTCGCCGTGGAAGTACTCGCGCACCCGGCGGTGGATGGTGGCCGCAGCCTTGCCATGCAACTGCTGGTAAAGGATCGATTCGAGCAGCGACTCAAAGGGCGAGGTGGAGTTGTCGAGACGGAGCGTGAATGGGCCCAAGCGTTCGATAAGTGCGGCAAGTTTCGGGTCGCGCGCGCGCAGATGGGCGATGGCCTCGTCGGGATCGAAGGGAAGCTTGCGTTTGCGGCCGTCGTGAATCATAGGTCAACAGTGTACCGTGCCCAAATTGCTTTAGGTTTCGATGGACTAACTCCCCGCAATGTCTCTCAATCCAGTTCTCCGCAAGCTATACTTTGAGGCAGCCCATGGATCGCATCCCAACTTTGGACGGCTGGCGAGGCATCGCTATCCTGTTGGTTCTCGTCGCGCACCTGCAGATTTCTTTGCTCGGCCATCTTTATGGCGATTACCATTGGATGGATTTTGGCCAGCATGGCGTGAACTTATTCTTCGTGCTCAGCGGGTATCTGATTACAAGCCGCCTGCTTGGCGAAAACAAAATTGATTTGAAGGCTTTTTACCTCCGCCGCTTTTTCCGGTTAATGCCTTGTGCGTGGACGTATCTGCTCACATTGGCGATTGCCAGTGTCATTGCGCATACGGCGTTCATTGGTCGCGACGCCTGGTCTTGCCTTTTCTTCTTCCGCAATTACTACCCGGCAGGCGAGACGGCGAGTAACTTCAGAACCGGCCACTTTTGGTCGCTATCGCTTGAGGAGCAGTTCTACCTGGTTTGGCCTCCGGTCCTTGTCCTCGCAGGCAGGGCGCGAGCGGTTTGGATCGCAGCAATTGCAGCCGCCGGCTGCGCAATCTTTCGCTTTCTTCATTGGCAGAGCTACAACCAGGTTTTCCGGGACCAGCGATCTGAAGTCCGTTTCGACGCTCTTCTTGTGGGTTGCATCTTCGCTCTGCTGATGCAGTCCCCGCGGGTTCGTGCATGGTTCCAGCAATATGGAACCATCCTGTTCTGGATTCTTGTCCCTGTGTTGATCTGGCACTTATATCGCTACGAATGGCTGATTCCTCTTAGCGAATCGCTTACCATGGCCGCGCTCATCGTGAGCACAAGTCAAGCTCCGTCGAGCTTTCCTGCGAGAGCTCTCGAGTGGAAGCATCTCAAGTTTCTGGGATTGATTTCCTATAGTCTTTACGTCTGGCAACAGGGTGTGCTGTTTATCACGTGGCCATGGATGGGCGCGCTTTTTCTGCCGCTTGTAGCGATTCTCAGCTTTGGCTTGATCGAGCGTCCGTGTATTGCATTCGGCAGTCGCTTTGTGAAGCGGCTGGCCGTTGCAGACGCAGCCCGGAATTCCAGTGCCCCGGCCTGAACGGCGGCGCGTGCTCGCTTACTTGCCGGTGCACAGACCCTGCTGCGCTAATTGAATCCTAAAACTTGCAATCCTCGAAGAGAGTGTTTCTCTCCCTGACCCGGAGCAGTGATAAACTTCGTGCTGCCTGACGGAGGGGAGATTTTGCCGATGAAACGCCGGGATTTTGTAAAGACAATGACTGCCGTGGGAGCGGGCATCGCGTTGCGGCCGGGTGCCTTATTGGCGGCGGAAGCGCAAACAGCGACGCCGGATGCAAGCGTGAAGCGCGTACTGGTGATGTTCAAGTGTCACTTCGATGCCGGATTTATCGATACGCAATACAACGTCGTTCATAAGTACTTCAATCAATACTTCCCTCAGGCCATTGAGATCGCGCGCGCGGCGAACGCCCAAGGCAAGCGGCGCTATGTGTGGACGACCGGGTCATGGCTGCTGTTCGAGTATCTCGATCAAGCCTCCGCCGCCAATCGCAAGACGATGGAAGAAGCAATTGCGCGCGGCGACATTGCCTGGCACGCATTGCCGTTCACGTGGCAAACCGAGATGTTGAGCCCGTCGATGATCGAAGGCAGCCTGGCGCTGTCGCAGTCGCTCGACCGGCGCTTTGGCAAGGTGACCACCGGCGCCAAGATGACCGATGTGCCCGGCCACACGCGCGGCATCATTCCGCCGCTGGCAAAGCACGGCGTTACATTTTTGGAAATCGGCGTAAACGGCGGTTCCACTCCTGCTGTGCTGCCTCCGCTCTTCTTGTGGAAGGATCCCTCCGGCGCGAGTCTTGCCATGATGTATCACCACGATTACGAAGACATCGCCGTGGTTCCTGGATCGGATCTGGCGCTGGTGACGCGGGTGCGCGGCGACAACAGCGGCCCGCATAAACCCGAAGAGATCGACCGCATTCACGCGGGCTTGGCGGCGCGCTTTCCGAATGCGGAAATCGTCGCCACCAATCTGAGCGAGATGGCGAATGCTCTTGCGCCCTTCCGCGAAAAACTGCCGGTCGTGACTGAAGAGATCGGCGACACGTGGATCTACGGATGCGCGAGCGATCCGCTGAAAGTGGCGCGCTATCGAGAGATTTCGCGGCTGCGCGAAGCGTGGATTGCAAAAGGCGCGTTCCAGGTGGGCGATGCGACGGACTTGCAGTTACTGCGCCACGTGCTGCTGGCTCCTGAGCACACTTGGGGCACAGATACAAAAACCTGGCTGGATTACGACAACCTCATACCTTCTGACTTAGCGGGTAAGTTAGACACAAAGAACTACAAGGTTGTCGAATTCAGTTGGCAGGAAAAGCGGCAGGATTTATTGGATGGTGTGGGTACGCTGCCCCAAAAGCTGCGCGACGAGGCTGAGAATGCGATTCTGGCGCTAACGGGCATGGTTGAAGTGGAAATTGCGGGCAAGCCCGTTCAGCACGCTCCGGGAAAACCCATAGAAACGGCGCATTTCATTCTGACCATCGACCCACGGACCGGTGCAATCACGCGCCTGCACAATAAAACGACGGGGCGCGAGTGGGCGAGTGCCCAGAATCCCATCGCGCTCCTGACTTATCAGACGCTTTCGCAGGAAGATTACAGCCGCTATCGGGCGAGTTATGTAATTTCCAACGCAGATTGGGCGCAGAAAGACTTTGGCAAGCCGAATATCGAACGCCATGGAGCGAAACACGAGGAGTGGCATTCAGCCAATACGGTCGTCGAGGTACGGCATACAAAGCAGTCGCACATCATCACCATTGGTCTCCAATTTGACGACGAGCAAGCCATTCAATCCGGCCGTGCGGCGGTTCCCCTCAGTATTGTCATGGATCTGGTACTGCCGAACAACAAGCCTACGATCTATCTGAATCTGACTTGGCGCCGCAAACCCGCCACCCGCATGCCGGAAGCGCTATGGCTCACCTTCAATCCCATCGCCGAAGACGCGAAGGGCTGGAAGCTCGAAAAATCCGGCGAGTGGATCTCGCCCTTCGACGTCGTCGCCCGAGGCAATCGCCACATGCACGCTCTGCAGCAGGGATTCAAGTACGAGTCCGGCGGAGCCGCCTTCGCCGTCGACACCCTCGATGCCCCCATCGTGGCTGTGGGCGAGCGCGATCCCATCCTCTTCTCGAACGATCAGCCCGACCTGAGCAAGGGACTGCACTCGTGCCTCTTCAACAACTGCTGGGGCACGAACTACATCATGTGGTACGGCGAGGATCTGCGCGCGCGTTACGTGATCCGCGCATAACGACGCTACTGGTTAATCGTCGTCGCGCCCTGCGTTCCCGGCGTCGAAGTCGCCTCGGCCTGCGTCGTGTGCACAACCACGATTTGCGTCTTGCCTTCGCTGCGGAGCGCCGATTGGGTCACGGTTACAATCACGGACTCGCCGGCCCCCTTATTGAGGATGAACGACTCGCCATTGGTGCTGGAGGACGCCTGCACCTTTGGACCCAGCGCGTTTTGGTAAAAGGCAACCACCTGATCCTTCGCGTCGGAAGTGAGAAAGGTTGCCGTGAGTACGTCCTTGCCAAGCACGGTCGCGCGCACGTTGCCCTGCTGCTCCGCGCCGGGGTAGAGGGCTACGCCCAGGTCGCCTGCCGTCACGGGTTGCGTGCTGGTGGTAATATGCCCTGACTTGGCTAACCTGTAGACGCCGTAGCCCACAATGCCGACGCCAATGATTCCGAGGCCGACGACGATGGCGACGATGATGAGCACGATTTTGAGCGCGCTCGGTCCTTTTTTCGGCGGAGGGTAGACCCCCGGCGGGTAAGGCGGCGGATATTGCTGCGGCGGGTAAGGGGGATATCCCTGAGGAGGCAGGTTGCCGGGAGTGTTGCTCATGGCGCCATCCTTGCGAGTGGATTTTTTCGTGGATCTGGCCGGTGCGATCCGAGGTTGCAGCCACTATACCGCATCTGCCGCGTCCCGGTATCGGCAGGCCGCGCGAAAACTTCCGCATCGCAATCTGGTTCCGAATCGGGTTGCAGCCGGCTGTCGACGGCGCGTGCGTACGGACAACCACCGGCCGCGACCTTTACCATCGGAGACGTAGCTGCGGATAATCTGGACGTAGATACTTATTTCGAGGAGCTCCACCATGAAGATGCGGCCGGGATCGCAGACAGGGTTTCTGCTGTGCGGTAAGGAATGGACCGACGGAGAGGCAATGGAAGTGCGCTCGCCCTGGGATCAGGGACTGGTGGGGCGCGTAACCAAGGCCACGCGTGCCGATGCGCGCCAGGCCGTGCATCACGCCGTGGCTAGCCTGCGCCGCACCCGCGCGCTGCCGCGCTGGAAACGGCGCGAGATTCTGGAAGACGTGGCCGCGGCGCTGATCGAGCAGAAGGAGCGATTTGCGCAACTGATTGTGGCCGAGGCGGGCAAGCCGGTGCGGCTGGCGCGGATTGAAGTGGATCGCGCCGTGCTTACGTTCAAGACCGCAGCTGAAGAGGTGGCGCGGCTGGGCGGCGAGAGCCTTCCTCTGGATTTAACGGAGGGCAACGAGGGCCGGTGGGGACTGGTGCAGCGCTTTCCCATTGGGCCGGTGCTGGCGATTACGCCCTTCAACTTTCCTCTGAATCTGGTGGCGCACAAGGCGGCTCCTGCCTTGGCGGCCGGGTGCCCGTTGATTCTGAAGCCCGCGCCGCAGGCCTCGTTTACCGCATTGGCGCTGGGCGAAGTGATTCTGAAGGCGGGTTGGCCCGAGGAAGCGCTGGCCGTGCTGCCGCTCGACAATGCCGACACCGCGTGGCTCGCGGAGAAGGAAGATCGCATCAAGCTGGTGAGCTTTACCGGCTCGGCCAAAGTGGGATGGGAACTGAAGGCACATTCCGGACGCAAGCGCGTGCTGCTGGAATTGGGCGGCAATGCCACGCTCATCGTGCACGGCGACTGGAAGGACCTGGACGACGCGGCATTGCGCACCGCGCACTCGGCCTTCAACTACGCAGGGCAGTCGTGCGTCAGCACGCAGCGCGTGTTGGTAGAGCGCAGCATCTTTCAGACGTTTCTGTGGAAGGTAGTGGAAGTTGCCGCCAAGCTTGTGTCCGGCGATCCCTCGATTGAGGCCACGGAGGTTGGTCCGCTGATCCGGGTGAGCGAAGCGGAGCGGGTGGAGGCGTGGGTGAAAGAAGCTGTGGCCGGCGGTGCGAAGCTGGTGGCCGGCGGCGAGCGCAAGGGGTCGATGATAGAGCCCGCGATCCTGACCGCGACCGCGCCGGGCATGAAGTTGCACGACGAGGAGATCTTCGGGCCGGTGCTTGCGATTGAGCCGTACGACGATTTTGAAGATGCGCTGGCGCGGGTCAATCGCTCGAAGTACGGCTTGCAGGCCGGGCTGCTCACGCGTGACTCTGGCCGCATTCTCACCGCTTACCGCGAGCTCGAAGTGGGCGCGTTGATTATCGGCGACACACCGAGTTGGCGCCTGGATCCCATGCCCTTCGGAGGCGTGAAAGATTCCGGCCTGGGGCGCGAGGGCATCCGTTCGGCCATCGAGGAGATGACGGAGCCGCGCATGCTGGTGATGTCTTCTCTGGGATAAAAGGGCAGTTTCAGTTTCCGTTGCAGTTTCCGCATGGGGGGCACAGAAAATGCCGCGCCCCTCTTGCGGAGTTGTATGCATCAAAAGCCGGAGCGGCTTTTTTGCCGGATGGTTTTGATCTCCGCCGCCGGAATATGCAGGAATTCAAGAAACTCCTGGTGCTCCTGCGGCGCGGAACGCTCGAACTCAGCGTGCCAGCCATGCATTTGCTCGTCGCTGAACCCGCACGCCTTCATGATGGAAACCCATTTTTCTTTCGTGATCATCTTCACCTTCCCAAGAGCCTTGTGCTCTAGCAGTTTGAGGATTGCCCGTTGATGCGCGCGGAGAGCGCCGATTTCGGCGCTGATTTCAACCAGCCGCCGCTTCAGCACTAGAGCCGCGTCGCCTCCGGGACGATCGAGGAGGTCGCGAACATCCTCGAGTTTCAATCCAGCGTCACGGTAAACACGGATTTGCGACAAGCGCCGCACATCCGCCTCGCCGTAGCTACGGTAGTTTCCGCCGCTGCGCGGCGGCGGGAGCATCAAACCGATCGATTCGTAATACAGAAGCGCGGTGCGGCTCAAGCCGCATCGGCGAGCGAGTTGGGTTACCGTCAACATCGTTCTACTTTACTGTGAACCCTCCAGTTATAGACAGGTCAAGAGGAAAAAGTAGAGATGCCGGGGGCTGGGGCGGGGCGAATTCGAGATTTACAACGCCCGCGAATTACTTCGCAACCATATCGAGCATGGCTTTCACGTCGGCGGCATGGGGGCCGTCGGGTGCAAGCGCGAGATACTTTTCGAGCGCTTGGCGCGTTTCCGCCGTAATCGTCACTTTACCTATGGAACTGACCTGCGCGTCGGCGAACAACGAAGAGCCCAGAACGAACCAGGCATTGGCGCGAGTGGGATCGGCCTGCACGCTCTTGCGGCAGGCCGTAACCGCGGCGGTCGTCTCACCAATATTGTAGGAAACCGCGCAGACGTTGAAGTACGCCTGCCCTGAGTTTGAAGACAACTCAGCGGCACGGTTATAGCTGTCGATCGCATCCGCATTGCGCTTCAACTTGAGCAGAGCATTGCCCTTCCCGATATAGATCTTCGACACACCGTCTTTCCACGCAGAATCCGGCTGGCCTTCCACAGGCTTCTCCTGTTGTGCCGCTGCGAGGGCGCGATCATAAGTGGCAAGAGCTGTTTCCATCGGGCCCGTGTCGCTATGCGCGCTGGCTGCGTTGAGTTGTGCGTTAGCCAGCAGAAGCAGGTTAGCCGATGTGGCATTCGCGTCCACCAACTGCTGCGCGGCCGCGATTGCGGCTAGCCAGTCCTTCGCTTGCATGGCCTGATCGTAAGTGGCCTTCAGCGCCTGGGGCGTGCTTTGTGCGCCGGTTTTCGCGTCTTGCGGTCTCGCAGGAACAGCCAGAAGAAAGGCCGAAAGGATTGTTGCGGCAACGAAAAGAGTACGGCGCATCGCCCACCTCCAAGTATTCGGGACACTTGGGTGAATGGCATCACATTAGTCCAGCGCCACTAAGAATGCAAGGTTAGACGGCTG
>JARLFZ010000115.1 GCA_031296305.1 Occallatibacter sp.
CGAAGCCCGCCCATTCACAGCCGCCTCCAGAACCAACTCGTCGCCCGGGTCGCGAAGTTGCGGCCGCCACCGAAAGTAGATCTCGACGGGCTCAGCCATGGAAATCAATCGATCGACGAAAGCACCGACCTCAACTGAGGTGAGCCCTGCCGCCAGCCGATGTTCTGCCATCATGCCTTGGGCCTCGTACTCCAGCGCGAGGGCCACAGTCATGAGCATGGTTGCCCTGCCCAGACGAATCCTTCGCAAAAGCTCGGCTGAGCCACCAGTCGGGCTCCGCATAGCGGCAATCACCACGTCGGTGTCGAGCACGAGTCTCACTCGAAAAATGATATCATATCGCCCGTGATATCACATCATGGGCGATATCACGCTTGACGAGAAAAAAACCGCACGTCCATGAACCGCCATGGACATCGCCTAAGACCGGCGGCGGCCGCCACAAGCTTTCTAAAAATATGAACTGCGTTTGGGAGCGGGAGGATTCTACGCACCATGAAAGCCACTGGCGCGTCGTCGGGGCGTCACGGGGTCCCTCAGGTCGGGTCAGGCGCCGTCTTCGAAGACTCTTGGCACATCGACGCCGAGGGCTGTGGCTAGGTCGTGCTGATGGTCCTGCTCCTGGGCGAGGATTTTGCGGAGCTGCTCAGCGAGCGCGTAGTGGCCGATGGCCTCAGCCTGTTTAATGCGCTTGCGATAATTCTTGATGGTCTCGGTTTCGTTTTCGAGGTCAAAGCGGATCATATCTTCTGCTTTATCCGAGAGCTTTACTTGCTTGGGCGTGGCAGTTGGCTTGCCACCCAAATAGTCAATCTGATCCGCGATGATCATGGCGTGCGCCAGCTCTTCTGAGGCGTGCAGTTGCAATTCAGAAGCAATCTTCATCCACTGGGCCCCGGTGAGTACATTGCTATAAACCGTGTAGGCGATGATGGCCTGGTACTCCCGGGCCAAATCCTCGTTGAGGTCATCGATAAGCTCTTTGATCTGGCTTTTGTTTGACTTGCCGCGTTGATTCGGAGTTGCGCCGGCTTGCTTCGCTTTGGCCATGGTTTTCTCACTTTCGTTGTTAGTTGGCGGTGGGGATAGATGGGGGAAGGCTGACAACCGGTTCGATGCACAATCCACCCCTGCGGGTTGCACAAACGCGCTAAAAAATTAGCCTGAGGGTTAGCCCTGTCTTTGCCTGGTGAGAGCAGTGGTTAGTGGCTAGTGGTCAGTGGCTAGTGGTTAGAGGGAATGCCCACCGAGTTGATAGGCAGGATCAGCGGGAAATGCGGCGCGCATGATTGCCGCCACCACCTGCTCCGGCGTCAACGCGTCCACCGCGACGGACACGTGCGCCGTTCGGTAAAGCGGCAAACGCCGTTGGTAGCGGCTGACCAGGTTCGCACGGTCGGCCAGAATGGGCCGCAGATGCTCGGTGCCGCGGCAACGTTCGAGTGTGGTGGCTAGTTCCACCTCAAGGTGAACCAGCAATGTCTCAGGGGAGTTGCGTAGCAGCGAGCGCGTGGCTTCGGTTTCAATGGCCCCGCCGCCCAGCGCCAACACCAGCGCTTCTTCGCCGGCCAGCCGCGCAATGGTGGCGCGCTCCCGCTCGCGGAACGCGGTCTCACCCTCCCGCGCGAAAATTTCCGGAATTGTGGAGCCGGCCTCGGCTGCGATCACGTCGTCCGCATCCACGAACTTCCAGCCCAGTTGCCGCGCCACGAGCGGCCCCACGGTGCTTTTGCCCGAGCCCATGAAGCCGGTGAGCGCAATGCGCCGCACGCGCGCGTCCGTGGCTTGTTTGCCTTGAGTGCTCGCGTTCGCAGGACTGGCCGTCATTGGATTCAGTATAGGAGCAAGCGTCAGGTTTCAGGTGTCAGGTGTCAGGTGTCAGGTGTCAGCGAACCAGGAATCGCGCACTAAGGAACAGGAATTGGCAACTGACGACTGAAACCTGATACCTGAAACCTGACACCTGTTATCCGAGCACCATCACCACTGCGCCGGCGGTGATCAGTACACCGCCCACGATGGCCGCGGCATTCAATTTTTCGCCGAGCAACAGCCAAGCAAAGATCATCACCAGGGGAACGCTGAGTTTGTCGAGCGGCGCTACCCGCGAGGCCGGTCCCAACTGCAAGGCGCGAAAGTAGCAGAGCCACGACAATCCCGTGGCAATTCCCGAGAGCGCGAGAAAGAGCACGGTGCGGCGATCGAGCGAACGTATCTCGCCGTGCTTACCCAAAGCGAACGCGATGCCCCAGGCGAAGACGACGACCACGGTGGTGCGAATCGCTGTGGCCAGGTTTGAGTCAATATGCTCCACACCCACCTTGGCCAAAAGCGCCGTGGCTGCGGCAAAGAGCGCGGAAAATAATGCCCAGAAAATCCAACTCCCGGTCCAGCTCATGGTCCAGCTCGATATCCAATTCATGGCAATCAGCATACGCGTCCGCTCCCGCCCCCGGCGCAAATTCCGTCTCACAAGAAGAGCCTTCTCGCAAGTGAAAAATCCCGTGCTATCATCCCTGCATCCCCCAGAGTCCAGGAGGTCTCTATGAAGAATTCCCTCACTCCCACGGGGACCAGCGACGCGGTTCTGCGCCTGACCCGATGGATTTTTCCGGCAATCCTCGCAGGCAGCATGGCGACAGGTTGCGGGCCACAAGCGGCTCCAGGGCCACAACCGACACCTGGACCACAAGCGGGTCCAGGACCACTCGCACCACAAGGGACACCCGGACCACAAGCGCCTCCATGGCCACAAGCCGGTCCAGGGCCACAAGCGGCTCCGGCTTCGCAAAGCGGCGTGGTCGGCCAATGGCGCGCGCTGCTTTCGGGCAGTACCTATACCATTACGATTGATGCGAACGGACAATATACACAACTGGCGGTGCCACAAAATGGAGGCATGAAGTTTGCGCAAGGCGGTCCCTACCAGCTCATCTCGCCGAATATCATCGCCTTTACGGTCACAGACTGGTCGCCGAAGACCAGGACCGTTCTTGTCCCGTGCGGTGATCCGAACAATCCAGTTTGCAATACACGGCAGGAGCAGAACATTCCACAGCCGCCCAATTCCAGCTATGCCTATCGCTTTAACGGGCCGAACACCTTGATCCTGAGCAACCCGAACACTCGGGAGGTCATCTCGTTTACGCGCGTGACGGCGCGATGACTTTCACGCGCGTTCCTTAAGGTGCGAGGGCGCGCAAGATAGAATGGCGTCATGCGTTCGATCGCGTGTTTGATGTTTGCCACGCTGGCGGCTGTGGCTCTGCCGGGCCTGAGCGGCTGCGGCTATCACACGCTGGGCGCGGCCACGCATCTGCCTCCCGGCGTGAACACGCTTGCGGTACCGGTGTTCGCCACGCGCACCGAGGCCAACGGTACGGAAACGGCGATGACTGAGGCGGTGGTTCGCGAGTTCATCACGCGCACGCGTTTCCGCGTGGAGACGAATTCGGGCGCCGATGCCGACGCGGTGCTGCACGGCACCATCCTCAAGCAGGCCGTTACGCCGCTGACTTACAACGCGGCCACGCAGCAGTCGTCGAGCTTCGTTATTACCATCGTGGCTTCCGTGACGCTCACCGCGCGCGATGGCCGCGTGCTCTACGAGAATAAGAACTACGTCTACCGCGAGCAGTACCAGTCCTCCACGGATTTGCCTACATTTATTCAGGAAGATCCTGCGGCCATTCAGCGGCTGTCGCGCGAGTTTGCGCGGCAACTGGTGGCCGATGTGCTGGAAGGACTGTAATTGCGGCAAATCTGAAGTCGTCTGTGGCGCCTGCAGGCGAAGAGAGCGCAAATTGCCGGTCAATTTTTGATTCCTGCCGGGTTTTCCGCGCTGGTGCGTTGGCTCGCGGGGCGGTATTCTGGAGCCGCATGATATCGAAACTCATGCAGCACACGGCCGGGAGCCTGCTCCTGTGAGCGGCGCGCGCTGGGGCGCGGGATTTGCCGCGACCGCCCGCTTCGTCGCGGAGATCGAGGCCGCGCAGGCAGGCACGGGGAAGCTGCGAGCCGGTTATGTGCTGGCCGGCGACGAGATCTTCCTTCTCGACCGCTGCCGCGCAGCCGTACTGAAGGCCTTCGTTCCCGCCGATCTGCGGGATTTTTGTCTTTCCGAATTCGATCTCACCTCGACTTCGATCTTTGAAGTGCTCGATCGCGCGCAGACGCCGTCGCTGATGGCTCCGTTCCAGGTGATTTTTGTGCGCAACGTGCGCCAGCTTTATACGCGCGGCGCCAAGAAGGATGAGTTTGCCGCGCTCGCCCGTTATTTCCACTCGCCGAATCCGCAGGCTCTGCTCTTGTTCGTTGCGGATTTTCTGCGCATCCCCTCGGATGCGCGCCGCATGGAGCTGGACGACAAGAACCGTTACGAGCGGCTGACTGAAACTTTGGGCGAGCACTGCGGCATGGTGGAACTGGCGCGCGCGAACGAGGAAGACGCCATGCGCTGGGCGGTGGCCACGGCGCAGCAGGCCGATACGCGCCTGGAGCCAGACGCGGCGCGCGAGCTGGTGGACGCGCTGGGCGCGGATATGATGCTGGTTGCGTCGGAATTGGAAAAACTTTTGCTCTACGCTACGGGGCGCGGCAAAATTACGCTGGGCGACGTGGAGACCATGGTGCTGAGCGCCAAGCAGCGCACTTTGTACGAGCTCACCGATGCCATCAGCGCCCGCGATCGCGTGCGCGCGCTGGCCCTGTTGCAGGGATTGCTGAACAGTTCCGACGCCGGCGAGGAAGGGGCGATCGGGCATCTCTACATGCTGGCCAAGACCTTCCGGCAGATGCTGGTGATCCTGGAAAAAAACGTGCGCGATTCCCGCGCCATCTGGCAGGCGTTGTGGCAGGGTTTCCGCATGCCGCCGTTTGCCGCAGACGACCTGATCCGCCAGGCGCGGCGCTACAAAAGCCGCCGCGAGCTGACGCGGGCGCTGCGCCTGGTGGCTCGCGCTGACCTGGAACTGCGCTCCTCGCCGCCCGACAAGCGGCTGGTGCTGGAGCGGCTGGTGTACGAGCTGGCTTCAGAGCCCAAGGCTAGCGCGCCTGCGTGGGCTTCGGCGCAGTTGTCGTTCGAATCGTAGGGTCCGGAAAGAGATTGATCGAGAGGACTGGGTTCGTGCTGCAATCCCCGATCCCTAAAAGCGAGGGCGCACTCGGGGACCGGAGATTCGAACTTCAATTCCCAACCTGCGTCCCGCCATGCAACCTTTGCACCCAATCTGCGTCCTAGAATTTAGAACATGCAGCATTCCCGTGCCCTTTCGAGGTTTGCTTCACATTAAAATTTCAAACCAAGATCGCCTTCCGCGCGCAGGCCGCCCGCACCTCTTTTGGCTCCTGCCGTCCGCTTTGGCGCTTACCCTTGCACTTGCACTGACGGCGCCCCATTCCGCCAGCGCACAGGCGGCCGATTCTCCCGCGCAAGCCGACTCTCCCACACAAGCCTCGCCGCAGAATCCCACCCCGCCGAATCCTCCCTCGGCTCTTCACCAACTTGCCGAACAATTCGCAGAACCCTGCCTCGTCAAGAACACCGGCGCAACCATGGCCGCTACCGCCTCCATGCGCGCCATGGCAATTTCCGGATTCACCGGGGTCGATCCCTCCGCCGGCGCAACCGCCGTAGAAACCAAAGTCTGCGTACCCTTTCTGCCCATCATCAACTGGTACGCTCGATTCCTTAACGGCCCTGAGGTCAAGCCGCTCACGCCCAGCGAAAAGGCCCTGCTCGCGGGACATAATCTCCTCGACCCCTTCAACCTACTTACCATCGCAGGTGAAGGCGCCATCTCCGTCGCCGTCAACCCGCATTCGGCCTACGGCCCGGGCATCCCCGGCTGGGGCCGCTACATCGGCGTCAGCTTCACGCAGGACTTGACCGGCGAGTTCTTCGGCACCTTTCTCATTCCCTCGCTCGTCCACCAGGACCCGCACTACCACCGCATGCCCAACGCCACCATTCGGCGTCGCGTCTTCCATTGCTTCTCGCAAATTGTCTGGACGCAGGGCGACGACGGCCGCGGCATGATCAACTACGCCGATCTGGGCGGCTTCGCCATCGACGACGCCATCGGCAATCTCTACGTCCCCGGCCAGCAAACCCGCCTCAGCGCCAGCACCGAACGCTACGCCATCGGCCTCGCCACCGCCCCCATCGATAATTTTGTAACCGAGTTTCTGCCCGACTTAGCCCGCCACGTCCACATTCAGGTCGTCATCATCCAGCGCGTCATCAACCGTGTGGCGCGCACGAATAACACGGCGCAGTGAGCCACATTGCGCGCAGAAAGCAGCCGCAGATACCGCGCAGGTCGGTTCTCTCGCGCATGCCACCCTGGCCGCCCGCGCCAGTTGTCGTCAGTACTCTGTTACTTCTGCATCGTCTTCAAGTTTTTCGTATGAAGAAAGTCTTCCTCGTTGCTATCGACCTGTAGGTTGACCTGAGCGGCCTTGTACTCCTTCTCGGCTTCGCTCACACAACCCGCCGGCTTAGCCAGGGGGTAGAATTCCCCGTCGGGACGCTTGTCCGAGGAGGGCGCGCCTCCGCTTTGGGCCGGAGGCGCTGACGTTGTATACATCTGACAATCGAGCTTGGCGAGGGTGTAGTTGGTTTGCACGTCAACGGTTTTCTTTTTGAGAGCAATGAGCACCTGGAAGTGGCGAAGGTTCTCTTGCTTTTCCGCGGCCGTCTCACCCGTCACATCGCATTGGTCCCTGGCGGCCCCTGCGTCGATCTCGGCCTTCTGGCGATTAGCGTCATTTTCGTCACGGCGTTTCTGGACGGTTATCTCCGCGTTTTGAAATAACTTCTGCGCCCTATCCATGCAGCCGCCCGGAGTGGGATCGACCTTGCAGCGCAATCTAGCGATCTCGTAATCGTGGTTAGCCTGCGCTAACTGATCCTTGAGTCCTGCTTCCACACTCTCGAACTGGGCAATCTGGGCCTGTGTAATGTTGCCGTCGGGAACGGTCGCGCACGATCCGGCGTTGGCGCTTTGGGCCGCAGCGGCAAACTGGTTGTTGTGCGGGGCAACCCAGGCCACGCCCAAAACCAGAGTGAGCATCAGGAACGAGATTGACGCCGGACGTGAGAGCGATTGCGAGTGATTCTTCATTCCTCCTCCTCAAAACATGGCCTAGCTCAACGATTGGCATAATGCTACCAGAGGTTTCGCCAGCCCCGAGCGCCAATCCCTCGGCCTCGCCCCCGCCACCCCCCATCGGCGATTTCGTCACCGAGTTCCCGCCCGGCGTAGCCTGCCACGTCCACGTCCAGGTCGTCATCATCCAGCGCATCACCAACCAGCTAGCGCGAACGGATAACACGGCGCAGTGAGCAACACGCCTCCCTTCGCATTCGCGCAGATCTCCGCTGCGAAGGCGTACAAAGCTGCACATCCGCAAGCTGCCAAACAGGCGTATGATGATTCGCAAAATCAGCGCTCAAAGGCACTGTTATGCGAACCAGAAAGCTTTGTTTGCTGTCGGGACCGTCGTTTGCATTTTTGCTTGCATTCGCAATCGTTTCCCCATCTGTCTGTGCGCAGACCAGCGAGTGGGCCTGGATGGGCGGCAGCAGCGTGATTCCGCCCACCGATGTCGGGCCGCCGGGAGTTTACGGAACGCTGGGCGTTGCCAGCGCAACGAACGCGCCGGGCGGACGGTATCAAGCCGTGAGCTGGACGGACAAACAGGGTAATTTATGGCTGTTTGGCGGCGAGGGGGAAGATGCAGTTGAGACCTACGGCATCCTGAACGATCTCTGGGAGTTCAATGTCACCACCAGGGAATGGACGTGGATGAGCGGGAGCACCACGATTCCCGGATACGGCAACGGCCAGCCGGGGGTCTATGGCCAGTTGGGCATTCCGGGAACGAAAAACACGCCGGGCGGCCGTTCTGGCGCTTTCGGGTGGACCGATCAGCAAGGCAATCTCTGGCTCTTTGGCGGCGGGGGATTCGATTCGACTGGAGCAATACTTGGCTATCTGAACGACCTTTGGGAATACAACGTCGTTAGCGGCGAGTGGACGTGGATGAGCGGGAGCAGCACTCTTCCGGTCGGTAACGGAGCCAGCGGCTGGCCGGGGGTTGGGTCGCTTGGTTCGCTCACTAGCGGCAGTTATCCCGGCGGCCGCGGTTGGGGCGTCGTCTGGACAGACCCACAGGGAAATTTCTGGATGTTTGGCGGGTACGGCGCCAATATGCTGGGTCAGATAAACCAGTTGAACGACCTATGGAAGTTCGTTCCCTCGACTCGGCAATGGGCCTGGATGAGCGGATACAGCACGCCCGGCGGGTGGGATTGGGACGGAGTTTACGGTCAGCTGGGCACGCCTGCAAGTGGGAACACCCCAGGAGCGCGGCAGAGTTCTGGGGGCTGGGTGGATGCGGGCGGCAATCTGTGGCTATTCGGAGGAGACGGCCAAGGATTGATGTCAGGGGGCCAGGCCTCCTGGGGTTTGCTCCATGACCTGTGGGAATTCAGTCCCACGACGAACGAATGGACGTGGATGGGCGGGAGCAATCTGATCCTCAGCCCTGCCTCGGGCAGTGTCAATGGGACGTTGGGCACATTTTCGGCAGCAAACATCCCTGGTGCCCGGGATGGTCCCGTTGTCTGGGTCGACTCCGCAGGCAATGCCTGGCTGATAGGCGGGAATGGATACGGCGTGGCAAACTGCGTGGGCCTCCTGGACGACATCTGGGAGTTCAACGCCGCAACGAACCAATGGGCGTGGATGGCCGGGCCCAGCGGGGTGGGCAGCACCAGCGGCGAGACTGGCGTGTACGGCACATTGGGCGTCGCCGGCGCGGGGAATATTCCAGGAGGGCGCTATGCGGCCGCTAGTTGGACCGGCCGCGACGGAAAGTTTTGGATGATGGGAGGCGAAGGTACAGATGCGAACGGCGCAGGCGGCTTCCAGAATGATCTTTGGGAATATGGAGCTGCCGCTGCGGAGCCAACATTGAGCGTACCTGCAGGGACCTACACTGCGGCGCAAACGGTATCGATCTCCGACACCACCCCGAACGCAATCATTTACTACACCACCAACGGCTCTACGCCCACCACCAGTTCGGCCGTTTACTCCAGCCCGATCACGGTCTCGTCGTCAGAAACGCTGCAAGCGATCGCGACGGCCAGCGGCTACTCCGTCAGCGCGGTGGCCAGCGCGACCTACACCATTCCCCCGGACTTTTCCGTCGCCGCTACTCCCGCATCGCAAACCGTAGCCGCCGGGCAATACGGCACCACTTCGATCTCGATCACGCCCGCGCATGGTTTCAATTCCGCGGTTTCCTTCAGTTGCTCGGGGCTGCCTTTTGGGGCTACCTGCATCTTCTCCCCGCAAACAGTGACGCCGTCGAACGGTGTGGCCTCCACCACGCTTAACATCACCACGAACCTGTCGATGGCAATGATCCACCGCCATGCGAGCCCGCTGTTTCCCATCAGTGCGCTTGCAACTCTGGTGTGCTGCATCGGCCGGAAGAGGCGGCGACTCTCTCAATTGGCTGTTCTGATCGCCGTCAGCGTGATCGGGTTCAGCATGCTCAACGGATGCGGCAGTGGGAATTCCGGCGGCGCCTCATCGGCGCCACAATCGGCCACGTATACCATCACCGTCAACGCCACCTCCGGCTCTCTCCAGCACTCGACGCCATTCTCGCTCACGGTGGCCTGACAGCCGGGGCGGCGCGTCGCAGCAAATGATTGCCATTCGTCCGCCTTGTCGTGGTAGATTCACATCACAGGTCCCCGTCCCCCACAGATTCAGGCTTGAACCCATGCAGGTTTCATCGGGCACCACGGAGGTTATTCGAGAAATGGAAAGCATTCGCAGATCAATCTCTTTGAATACACTTTGCCTGGCTTTTGCATGCATGCTGCTGGGCGTGATGAGCAACCAAACCGCCAGAGCGCAGGCCTCGCCCCCGCCCATCGGCACCTGGGCCAACAAGACCGAGGGTCTGGTGGTTCAGCCGAGCGGAACCTGCGGCTTCCTGGTCAACGGCAAGGTCGCCTACTCCGGAACCTGCCATTGGGAGACCCCCTCGGCCAAGGGCGGCATTCTGGACCTGGTTTACCCCATGCCTCTCGCGCCCGGACATATTCGCTGGAGCGTTATCTGGGTGAA
>JARLFZ010000116.1 GCA_031296305.1 Occallatibacter sp.
GTCTATGGCCTCAACGATGACGATGGAACGCTGGCCTTCACCGACGACGGCGTCGAGGAGGTTCGGCTCCTCCTGGAAGAATACCACCGCGTGGCACCCTCAAAATCCTGACATTCGTTCCGCGGTGCTCACCGGATAGATACGTTGGATCTGTCAGACGTGTGGCATTAGTGTCGAAACTCGCCGCTGCGGTGAATTGTGATCTTGTTGTCAACGGCTTCAGTAGCCTCACCTTGGCGAGCGTGGCACGGTCAAGCTGTCAACTGTCAACGCCGGAGTAAAAATGCATCACCGCTGATGGTGCGAAGGCCCCCCCGGAGAGGGCCTTGGTGCATCCTGTATTTATTCCTCGGGCGGGGTTTCCGGTGGGCCTATAGCTCGTGCACTGTGCTGGCGGCGCTTGCTCTGCTTGAGCCGATAGCTGTCGCCATTCATCTCCAGGATGTGGACGTGGTGGGTCAGCCGGTCGAGCAGAGCGCCGGTGAGCCGTTCCGAGGCGAACACGCCAGTCCACTCGTCGAACGGCAGGTTACTGGTGACGAGGTCGAGCCGCGCTCGTAGCGTTGGCTGAACACCTCGAACAGCAGCTCAGCGCCGGTCTGGGACAGCGGCACGTAGCCGAGTTCGTCGATCACCAGGAGCTTGTAGCCGGCAAACTGGCGCTGCAGCCGCAGCAGTCGCTTTTCGTCGCGCGCCTCGATCAGCTCGTGGATCAGGGCCGCCGCCGTGGGAAAGCCCACTGACAAGCCCTTCTGGCAGGCCGCCAGCGCCAAACCCAGGGCAACATGCGTCTTCCCGGTGCCGCTGTTGCCGACCGTGATGATGTTTTCCCGGAGGCTGACGTATTCGCAACGGGCCAGCTCCAGCACCAGGGCCTTGTTGAGCGACGGCAGGGCCAGGAAGTCGAAGCTGTCGAGGCTTTTGACGGCTGGGAATTTGGCCTCCTTGATCCGCCGCTCGACCATCCGCCGCTCTCGCTCGATCAGCTCCAGTTCGGCCAGCCGCAGCAGATAACGGACATGATCGACGCCCTCGGCGGCACACTGCCGGGCGAGTTTGTCATACTTGGGCAGGAAGGTCGGCGGCTTCAGCGCCTTGAGGTGATGGGCGAGCAGGACCTGAGGGGTGTCCGTCATGACGCCACCCCGCACACGAAATTCCTGACACTCCCGGGAGGTCCCGCACGCTGCTCCGGCGCCGCCACTTCGCCACCGTCTTGGGGTTGATCCCGTAGCGGCCTGCCAAAACCCTCAGGCTCGCTTGACTATGCTGGATCGCTCGACGCCCCGCCTCCGTCGTGCGGGCGCTCCGTGCAGAACTTGGCCCATAGCGCGTCCTTCCACCCTTGGCTCAGGATCACACCATCAAAGCCTGGCACCCAACACCTCCCGGAGATCGGTCCGTCGTCTGCGGCCTGTCTTACCCGCGCGCGGAAGCAGCGGCTCTATTGCCAGCCATTCCGCATCCGTCAGGTCGCTCGGGTCGCGTTTGGTCTTCTTCTCGATCTCGGCCAGCTTGTGGCGATGCGTCTTTGTCCACATCCCCCAGCTTTTGGCACCCAAACGCTCCCCGTACAAGACCGTTTCCAAACGGGCTCCGACATGATGCGCCAGAACTGGCTGTCCAACAGGATCTTCAGCTCCCACGACAACATCGTCGACCGCTGCTGCGACGCATGGAACAAACTCGCCGACCAGCCTTGGTCCATCATGTCCATCGGCATCCGCGAATGGGCCAGCAGGTCATGATCATCAAGACTTGGTATTACCCGACGCGTCATCGACAAACTGACTCTTCTGGGCTTGCACTTCGTCAAAAATAAAGGCTCCGACCTTGCGGATGCGATTAAGTTCGTGCACGTCCGTGTGGACGATGAGCCAGTACGCGCGAAGAAATCTGACGTCGGGCAAGATTTTCACCAGATTAGGATGCCGGGCAGCCGCGAAATCATGAAGAATGCCGACGCCACCGCCGGCCTGCACAATCTCGAGCTGACCTAAGGAACTTGCGCATTCCAGAATATATCCGGCGTCGACCTTCCCAATTTCGTGATAGTTAAGAGAGGGACTATAAAGCATATCAGGAACATAGGAAACAAATAGATGGCTCTTGAGATCATTAATGCTCTTTGGAATTTGGCACTGGGACAAATACGACCGACTGGCATAAAAACTCAGGCTGTAATCGGTCAGCTTGCGCGCAATCAGCCGGCCTTCCGTCGGCATGGTCAACATGACCGCAATATCGACCTCCCGCTTCGGAAGCGAAAGATTTAACGGCAACGGCACGAGTTGAATATCCAACTTGGGATACCGCTTTGCCAGGATCGGTAGGCGCGGCGCCAGGAAGTACGCTCCAAACGTTTCTGGCGCACCGATCCGGACGTTTCCACTCACTTCAACATCAGTGCGACTGACCACGGACTGCGCCTGGAGCACCGCGGATTCGACACGCTCAGCGAACGGTAGGAGCTGCTCGCCCGCGGTCGTAAGCCTGCAGCCGTTGCTCATGCGCTCCACAAGGTTTTCGTGGAGACCGGCCTCGAGGCGACTGATCTGCCGACCTACCGTCGAGTGGGTGATCCTGAGTTTCCGGGCTGCGGCAAATAGTTGACCAGCCCTAGCGACCGCGAGAAACACGCGCAGACAATCCCAGTCGAGCGGTTGCTCATTTTTCGACATCGGATTTCGAATTTTATCCCTCGCCGCCTAAAGGTCAATGTGTGCAGGCTCATTAGCCCGTCTTATTCACGGCGATGCCGGTTGGACGGGCTGGGAGATGTCGGCGGCATAGGGGATCGGCGCCGAGGGGCACTCGGCGTTATCGGATTTTGGGTTGAGAACTTCTGGCGGTTTTGGGGCGATGACGGCCCCGGCGGTTACGGCCCTGCGGGCATCAGCGCGATGGCGATGTGTCGGATGAGCGGCGCCTCGGGGCAGGCGGCGGCGAAGGCGATTCTGACGCGCGAGGCGGTTTCGATGATGCGTGCGCCCAGCTTCAACAACCGCAGGCGGATGGTGGCGAATTCGGCCGTGGCCAGGGCATGTGCCTTGGGGATGGCCTCGCGGAGGGAGAGCATCAGCCAGTAGGCGGCGGTATGCAGGATCAGGCGCATCTGGTTGGCCAGGGGCGAGCGGCACGAGGTGCGATCCGAAGCCAACTGGGCCTTGTCCAGCTTGATCAGGCTCTCGGCCTGACCGCGCGCGCAGTAGAGAACGTCGTAGATATGCCCGGCCGAGTGGGCGGCCTGGCTGGTGACGACGAAGCGGGTATCGGTGCCCTGCGGTTCGGCTTCGATGCGGGCGATAACGCGCCGGGTGCGGGTGTCGGGCCGAGCCGGCCACCCGTTGGCAGCATAGGAGACTTTGCCATGTCGGCGCATTTTCTCGGTGACGGCGTCGAGGCGCCGGAGTGCAATATCCTCGGCGAGACCGGCGATCTTACGCAGCAGCACACGGTTGCCAGCGAGCCCGAAGATATAGCCGACGCGATGACGCTCGCAGAGGGTGATCGCTTCGATGCGGCCGTAGTGGCTGTCGCCACGGATTAAAATTTGTACGCGCGGCCAGCGGGCGCGGATGAGGCGGATGACGTGGCGCAGCACGCGCACACCGTCGCCGCCGTCTGGCGTCTTGCCCGGGCGGAGGAAGATCGCCAACGGCTTGCTGGTGGTCGCCTCATAGATATAGCAGTGGCTATCGTAGTGCGCGTTGAACAGCGCGAGCTGCTGGCCGCCATGCACGACATCCTCAGTGTCGTCGATGTCGAGCACGATGCGCTTGGGAACCTGCGCGAAGCTCTCGCAGAACAGATCGATCATCGCCGCCATCATGCGCTTGAGCGCGAGCGGGCCGGGCAGGCTTTCCAGCCGGCTGATGGTGGGCTGCGAGCACAGGTCCGCGCCGCTGTCGGGCAGGCGGCCGAGCGCCAACTTGAACGCCAGATCGCGGCGCAGCGTGTCGCAGTCGTTGCCGTCGGGATAGCCGCAGGCGATCAGCCGGGCGCGGAAGCGGATCATCTCGGCGAGCGAGTGGCGAATGGTGGCGGGATCGCGCGGGTCTTCGATGCAGCGCGTCAGACGTTCGGCGATGCCAAGTCGCCGCTCGATCTCGGCCATCAGCAGAACGCCGGCGTCGGAGGTCAGGCGGCCAGCATCGAAGGCCACTCGCACCGGCTTGCCGCCAACCGCTGAAAAGCCCCATTACCATCGTCCATGGCGGGCGCGCACTCCGTTGCCACGTGGTGACTCAGGCTCGACACCAGAATCACGCACGTTTTCAATGGATTGTAGAGCACGCGCCGCTCAGATCAGCCAGCCAGATGAATTTTCCGGGCTAGCGCGCCACCACCAGCGCCGCTAGGCACTGCTCCTCCGTCCCATACCGCCGCTCAAACTTGGCGTCCGTCAGTCCCCGCATGATCGCCCGCATCGCTTCGCCCCGCCCTGTTCTCTCCAGGGCTACTTTGCGCTTCCTCTTCGCTTGTACAAGACGGGGTCGATTGGCCGATAAGCGGGTATCGAGTGCGCATTTTTGCGCATCCGATGCTAATTAACGGGCAAAATCATGTCTCCATTTCATGCTACATTATTCATGTAAGAAGTGTACTGATCCCGCAGAACGGGATTAAAGGGATGGTGTCCATCAGACCCGATGCCGTGCCGGTCGCTTCGGTTCTTATCCGCCAGGTTTTGCCGCCGTTATCGAGGGTGGCTTGCTGGAGGCGGGCGAGATCGCGCAGGACGTCGCCCCATTATGCTTCACGGACGACTAAGTAGAAAGAAGGAAGGGAATGACAATGTTAACAGTCACTGAATTTGCCAAGCATTTTGATACGGCGTTTTTGAACCCCAGCTTGACGGAAAGTGAGATTCGCAAACAGGCGCGGATCGCAAAGGACTTGGGTGTCGCGACGCTCTATACCAATACGGTCTGGACTCCGGTGGTGGCCGAAGAGCTTCGCGGGAGTGGCGTCAACGTGGGGGCAGCTTGCTCATTCCCGCATGGCGCCAACAGCCTTGCAATGAAAATTGCTGAAATTGATGAGGTGGTTGCCAAGGGTGCGACCTCGATAGACCTGGTTCTGAATACCGGGGCGATCAAGGGGGGCGACTGGGGTCTCATCAAGAAGGAAACTGAGGCCTTGCGGGAGCACGCCGGGACCAACTTGGCCAAGTGCATCATCGAGACGTGTTTCCTCACTGACGATGAACTCGTCCGTGTGACGAAGATGTGCTCGGATGCCGGTATCGATTTCGCGAAGAGCGGCAGCAACGTTCAAGGCAAATCCGAGGACTACAGGGTCCGCTTGATGCTCGACAGCGTCTCGGGAAAGACCAAGGTGAAAGTCTCGGCTCTGCCTGACACGTTCATGATGGCAGCCATTCTCTGGATGATCGATGAGGGCGTGGTGCTATTTGGAACGATGTGGTCGGAGCAGCGCATCAACGAGTACCGTAACTATCTTTCTTGGCGTGACAATCGGAATAAGAAATAAAGCCAGAACCGTCTTGGCGACCACTTGGTAGCCCGCGTCGGCGAACATGTCGGGCTCGTGCCCGCGCAGCAGTTAGCGGGCCTGGGTCACGTCAGGACGTAGGCCGCTGTACCCGTCACCGTGTGCACCAGGCCCGATGCGACGCCCACGCCGCCTGGGTCTGGTGCATCTCGGGGTCGCGCTCAGCCGACTTGTTCCTGGTGGAGCTGGGCGTGGCGATGATCGTCGCGTCCACCACCGTGCCGGTTTGCGCATCAGGCCTTGCCGAGCCAGGGTGACGTTGATGGTGGCGAGGACTTCGGAGGCGGGGTGGTGGTTTCGTCAGGCAACTTGGCCGCGCCTTCCGACCCCGCGAAGCGTCGATACGGCGGGCGTTCGTGCAGCTCTTCTTCCATCGCCGGGGCGCCGAGATTCCACCACAGTTGCAGGCAATGGATGTTGGCCTCCATCGCAAAGGGCGAGCGTCCCCCCAGCGCTTGGTGCGCGCCCTGGGCGTGTGATGCAATCAGCGCCACGAGTTTACCCCGGGGCACGACTTGGTGAACCTGGTTCATCTCGTCGAGGAAGACTTCCTTGCGCGTCTTCTTGGGCAGTGGGCCGAGTCTGGGTTTGTTGCATGGGGGTGCTCTTCTCCGATCTTCTCCTTGGAAGCCAGTCTCAGTCTGCAGATCGGCTGGGTTTTGCAAACCTTCCCATCCCTATGTTTTCTGTCAAATCAGAGGAGACGTGAATGTCGTTACTCATCTTGGCACTAGGGATAGTGCTGCTATTTGTGCTGATGATTTATTTCAAGTTGAATGCCTTCTTGGCACTGATCGTCAGCTGCGTGTTTATCGGTGTGCTTCATGGCATGCCGCTCCTGGGAATCGTCGGTTCGATCGAGAAAGGGATTGGTGGCACCGCTTCCCTAATTATCATTATTGGACTTGGCGCCATTATTGGCAGGATACTTACTGAGGTTGGCGCTGCTCAGTCAATTACCCAGACGTTAATCGACAAGTTCGGCGAAAAACGTGTCGGGATGGCGGTGCTGGCCGCATCATTCATTATTGGAATCACGATGTTCTGGGAGGTCGCCTTCGTCATTCTTATGCCGATCCTCTACTCGATTGCCAAGTCTGCTAAGGTCTCCCTCCTGCGTTTGGGTGTACCGCTGATCGCCGCGATCACCGCTTGCCACGGGTTCTTGCCGCCCCATCCGGGTCCGGTGGCCGTGGTGGGGATTTTTGGCGCAAACATGGGACTGACCTTCCTCTACGGGTTTATCATCGCGATTCCCGCCACCCTTTGTGGCTATCTGTATGTTTTCGCATTCAGAAACGAGACGGCGGAGCTTCCCACGCAGATGCTGTCCGCGAAGGAGTGGACGCGCGAGGAGATGCCAAGCTTCAGCGTTAGTGTATTCAGCGCACTGCTTCCTGTCGTCCTCATTCTTCTCGGGGTGATTGGCAAGTATGCCCTTCCCGGAGGCACTATCAGCGCGTGGCTCATAAACATCGGTAGTGCCGAATACGCAATGCTGATTGCGACATTTTTCTGTGTTATCTACTTTGCGTTCGGCACGCGAGGCGTAGGCATGGAGAAAATCGGAACCTACGCGACGCGAGCCTTTACGACTATTGGCCCGATTGTCTTTGCCATCGGCGGCGGCGCGGCACTGAAGCAAGTGATCGTCGACAGTGGAACCGCTACCTACGTTGCGGACATCATGAGGGGTATGGCCATTTCGCCGCTGTTTCTGGCCTGGCTCGTTGCGGCAGTGATTCGCTTGGCGGTCGGCTCGGCAACTGTCACAGTATTCACCGCGTCTGGGATCGTGGTTCCATTGGCAGCTACGTCAGGATATTCACCCGAACTCTTCGTTCTGGCGATTACTGCGGGCTCCCTTTTCTGCGATCCTCCCAGCGATGGGGCGTGGTGGATGGCGAAGGAATACTTCAATATCGACATTAGACAGACCCTGATGTTGATGAGCGGAACAACAACCATTTTGTCCGTGGTTGGATTGGTTGGGGTGCTCGCGCTCAGTCTCATCATCTGATCTGTAGTGTTTTGCACCGGCATTCTGTCGTTTGGCGGTGTGTTCAAGACGGGGGGCGGAAGGAAATAGGGGTGCGCTTCAAAACTCGTCCGAAACCTGCTTGAGCTGAACGGCCGAGACGAAAGCGGAGGACATGCACGGTGAAGCAGCAGAGCTTGCTCCGGTACCGTCCAGAGTCCTTCGCACATTCGGTCAGGCGACGGCTCCGGTGAGACGGAACACGAAATCCAATAAGGCTCAGGGATAGTGATCATGACAGTCGAAAGAAAGAAGTACTGCGTTTATGGAGAATGGCGGGGGTCGAAGACGGACACCTACATGCCCGTGACCGATTCCAGTACCGGCAAGGTCATTGCCGAAGTACCTCGTTGCACCAAGGAAGAGGTCGACGAGGCCGTCGCCTCCGCTTACGAGGCGTTCCAGGCTTGGTCTCAGATGTCCCTGAGCAAGCGCGTCCAGATGATGTTCAAATGGCGGGACGTCCTCGAAAGCCACCTCGAGGAGCTGGCGGTGCTGTGCTCGAAGGAGCTGGGCAAGAACCTGAACGAAGCGCGCGGTGACATTCTAAAGGCCATTGAGCCGACGGAACTTGCCTGCTCGCTGCCCTACGCCATCCAGGGTTCCGCCGCCCTGCAAGTGACCACCGGGTTCGATTGCAGTACCTATCGCATGCCGTTGGGTGTCGTCGCAGGCATCTGCCCGTTCAACTTCCCCGCGATGATTCCGTGGGGCTGGATGGTCCCGCTCGCAATCGCGACTGGGAACACCGTCGTGCTGAAGGCGGCTTCTCCCACGCCGCTCACGTCCATGCGCATCCTCGAACTCTTCTACGAGGAAGCGAAGTTCCCCAAAGGGGTGGTGAATCTCGTCACCTGCAGCCACAACGAGGCGGACATCCTGCTGACCGACCATCGCGTCAAGGCGGTGACTTTTGTCGGCACGACGCGCGTCGGCAAAGAGATTTATTCCACGGCTGCGGCGAACGGCAAGCGGGTCCAGGCACAGTGCGAGGCGAAGAACCATGCGCTTGTCCTCGAGGACTGCGACGTGGAGAGCACGGCGAGCGCCGTCATCAATTCGGCCTTCGGGTGCGCCGGCATGCGCTGCATGGCTCTTCCCGTGGTTTGCGTGCAGGAGAGCATTGGCGATGAGTTCGTGGCTCTGCTGAAGCAGAAGGCCGAGGCGCTCACGGTCGGGTGCTCATATGATCCCAAGACGGATCTGGGGCCTGTGGTCTCCGACGCCCATCGGCAGCGTGTCTGCGGGTGGATCCAGAAGGGCGTGGAAGAGGGCGCCGACCTCGTTCTCGACGGTCGTTCCATCAAGGTGTCGGGCTTCGAGGGAGGCTTTTTCGTCGGTCCGACGATCTTCGACCACGTCAAGCCGGGAATGTCTGTGGGTGATCAGGAGATTTTCGGGCCCGTCGTTTCCATCAAGCGCGTGCGGGACTTCGACGAAGGCCTGAAGATCATGAATGCAAACCCGTTCGCCAACGGTTCGTCGATCTTTACGCAGGATGGCCACTATGCGCGCGAGTTCGAGTTGCACACGGATGGCGGCATGGTGGGAATCAACGTGGGCATCCCGGTCCCGTCCGCCTATTACCCGTTCTCGGGCAACAAGGAATCGTTCCTCGGCGATCAGCATGTTCTTGGTCTCGACGGCTACCGCTTCTATACGCGGGCGAAGACCGTGACCAGGCACTGGTTCAACGCGAGCTCTCGAGTGAAGAAACTCGACTCCTGGGAAGGAACGGTCGAGCGCATCTGACATCCTCAGAGGCTGTCTGAGAACGCAGTCGGAACGACGGTTGAGTGACCACGGTCTGATGCCACCCGCCGGAAACGATGACTCTTCCATCATTTCCGGCGGGTGGCATGATGTGATTCCAATGGGTTATCGAGACCAAGTCGGAGCCGCACGATGTGGACCGTGGCCACCCCCGCGAGCAGCATAGCCGGGAAGGATTCCGCCTCGCAGTGACTTGACAGACGCGGAATGGGCGGCGCTGGAGCCGCTACTGCCGCCCCAGCGGAAAATCGGACGCCCTCCCGCCTGGCCGATGCGCGAGATTTTCAATGCGATCTTTTACGTCCTGCGCGGCGGCATCCCGTGGCAGATGCTGCCCCCGAACTTCCCGCTCCATCAGGCGGTCTACGGCTGGTTCGCCATGATGCGCGACAACGGAAAGTGGCAGAGCCTCAACGACCGCCTGGTGATGCTCGACCGCGAGCGGCAGCGGCGCGAGGCCTGTCCTTCGGCGGCTGTCATCGACAGTCAAAGCGCCAAAGCGACCGAGGCGGGCGGCCCTCGGGGCTTAGAGCGCATTTCAAAACCCCTTGTACGGCGAGGACAGAGTGATTCATGAGGAGGGATGTGTGATTCGGCGTGGAAAAGGGGCTCTGACGCAATTTTGGTGGTGATGGGCCTATCCGGCGCCGATGACGCGGGCCTGGAGGAGGTCGATTTTCCCTCTGCCATACATTTGGCGCTTCACGAGCTTGAGTTTGGTGATCTGCCCCTCCGTCTGGCCATTCGACC
>JARLFZ010000117.1 GCA_031296305.1 Occallatibacter sp.
GAAGAACCACACCACATCCGCGATGAGCGTGGCCACCACGCTGAGCGCAAGCGCCAGAAAAAAGCTGAAGGGACCGTCGACCGAGAGCGCGCCTGCCGCCAGCAGCACCGGCGTGGCAGGCAACGGAATGCCCAACTGCTCCACCAATACCCAGGCGAAGAGCAGCAAGTACCCGTAGGTCAACAGAATGTCAGTCGGCAGCGCCATCGATTAGATCCAAGTGCGGTGTGGGCAAACAGAACGCCAACTCCGCGGGCCGGCGTTCGGGGAAAAAGCCTCCACACCTCTCTATGGGATGTGGCTCATTCGAATACGTTGCAAAAGCCGCGAGAAAAATCGCATGGCGGTTTCAGGAGGTTCCGAGTCGGTGAGGCATAATTTTGCCCGGCGCCGGAAGAGGTGAAGAGAGGATGATCCAAGGCGAGGAACCGAACGGATAGCCGCGTAGCGAGGACGATTACGGGGGCGATGACCGCCCCGATTGTTCCGGCCCTATTGCGCCGCCAGGGCGCGGTTCACCGCGTCCTCGATACCTGAGGCCGAAATTGCCGAGACGTCAACGTTCGGTGTCTCGTGCGCCGGCGGCTTCGGCTTCGCGCTGCCGGCGGGGCTGGGTTTCGTATTCGCGGCTGCGTGCTTCGCCGGCATTTCCAGGTTGGCGCCGGAACCAAGAATCTGGTTGGTGCCCAAATCAGGCAATCCCAGCACATTTTCAATCGGGATAGCGAATGCAGACTGGTTCTTGACGCTGACAATAATGCCGATCAATGCGCCGGAGTGATCGACAAGCGCCCCGCCGATAGCGCCGGGGGCAACAGGCGCAGTGAACTGCACGATACGAAAGCCGGTTCCCGCCCCCGGGACTTCGTCGGCGGGGCGGATCGCGGAAATCACTCCCTGCGTCGTTGACCATTTCACTCCGCCGTCATTCGCGACGGCATACACGCGGTCACCCTTGGCAAGGCTTGCCGAGCTGCCGGGCGTGAGGGCGGGAAGAGAATCGGCAGTAATTTTCAGCGCGGCCACATCGCGGCGCTCGTCATAACCCAGCAGCTTCACCTGGTCGAAAACATCGCCCCCCGCCGTGCGAACCTGCACTTCGAGCGCACCTTTGATGGCATGCCATGGCGTGAGGATCACGCCATCGTTGGAAATCACCACTCCAGTAGCGATGGAGTGGAGCTTGCCCGCGCCCTCGCCCGTCAGAACCATCACCGTAGCCGCTTTGGTGCGTTCGAAGATGGCCTGTGTATCGGGGGCGTTTTGGCTTGTCTGCGCGGCGGCAAGCAGCGAAGTTGCAGAAAGCACGCTGATGACAAGAGTTCTCATTGGCTCACCTCTCTGCAATTGCTCGAATTATAGCAACAAAAGCCTCGCGGCAAATCGTCTTATTGCAATGCGGCGGCAGCAAAAAAAGCCGCCCGAAGGCGGCTTTTCGTTTTCTTGAACGCGAGAGATGCGAATCGCCGCTATTGCTCCGCGGGAGTGGGCGCGGCCGGCGCGGGAAAGGCCGGCGTGGAATTGCCGGCAGGCGCGGCGGCTGGAGCGTTCTGCGCATCCTGATTCTTCACGGCGAAGTAGTCGCGGTCCCAGAGATTCTTGTAGAACTCGCCGGTAAGCTCGGCGGCGCGTGGGCCAAAGGTGGGCCGCCCGCCTTCCAGGAAGAACACCGTCACCAGCGCGCCCTGCGGCGTCTCGGAGTAGGAGGCAAACCAGCCGTAGCGCGTGCCATCGTTCGAGCAAGTCCCGGTTTTGCCGAAGACTGGCAGCTGGTTGAAGTTGGCGCGCAGTCTGCGCGCGGTTCCATACTCCACCGCGCCTGCCATGCCGTCTTCCAAGTCAGGAACGTAGCGGGCGATATCGAGCGTGCGCTTCACCCGGGGTTGGAACGCGGCCACCTCCTCGGGCGTGGTGGGATGCTGCAGATAATACAGCGTTCCGCCATTTGCGATGGAGGCCACAAAAGCGCCCAATTGCAGCGGCGTAAGAGAAACGCCCTGGCCGAAGCTGCACATGCGGGCTACGCCGCCTTGCGACTCGGGAATCGGCTGATCGGGATAAACGCCCAACTGCTCGCCGGGAATGTTGTAGCCCGCCAGCTCGCCCAGCCCAAACTGCGTGGCATAGTGGCGTACGCGCTCAAAGCCCAGTTCGCGGCCGATCTCTTCAAAGTAGAGATTGTTGCTCTTGGCCAGCGCCTGGGTCATATTCATGCGGAAGCCCGCCAACTGCACCGGCGTGTCGCGCGTGACCAGACCTTCAGAGAGACCTGCCAGGGCCACCGTGAGCTTGATCGTCGAGCAGGGTTCTGCGCCCGGCGAGAGCGCCAGTTTCTGGTTGACCATGGCCAGAATGCGTCCGTTCGAGGGATCGATCACCAGGGCGGTGCCGTTCATGTCGCCCAGAGCTTCGATCGCGGCCTGGCGCACCACCGGATCTTCGCCGGCCGTCACATCGTCGGCGCCGATTTCACCTTTAACAAAAGAGCTGGCCGTGAAGCGCTCGTAATAATGATGGCGACGACCGACAGAAACCCGCTGCACGTGTGCGCTCGTCGTCGTGGACTTCTTGGTTACGCGGGATGAAGTACTGTGCGTGGTCGCGGTGTGGGTTGCCGTAGATTTCGTCGCATGTGTTACTGCATGATGCGCCGTGACGCGGAGCCGCGACTGCGGCTTGACATGATGCACCGGGGTTCGCGGAGCATCAAACGCTGCGGCGCTGAGACCGCACACGGCAAAGACAGCTACCACCAGGGCCGTGCCAAGAAACCTGACGCGTGACGACTTCATCCAGTCCACTTCCTCTCAACCATTGGATTTCGTGCCGCGCGCTCGCCCCTGGACGACGCACTTCGTGCTTTCAGCTCATGCTGCGAGCGGGTCGTCTCTTCCACCGCAGGCAGAGCCAACTTGCTTGCCGGCCTCGCCGCTGGGAGTCGCGGTGGTTGAATTCGTTCCTCGACCACCCCATCAACCAGCTCGTCCCTATTCTTAACAGTAACCCAAACTACGGGATTTCCCCTCGCACTGTAGCATTGCCTGATACAACTTTTGGGGGCGATTCCCTTAATATACCGGGTTCTCGCCCATTTTGATACTCGGCACCGGGCCGGTGAGCGGAATCGGCGCAAATGCCTGATTTATTTGTCCCATCCAGACCCCTGCTCCCCGCTGTTAAAACTTCAGGCGGCGCAAAAACGTGGGAACATCCAGGTCCCTTTCTTGCTCGCCGGCTGCCTCTGGAAACAACGAGCCCTCCGGTCCCTGCGCCTGCTCCGCCAGGTACTGCTCCGCCATTTCCCGCTCTGCCATTTCGCGCTCTGCCATTCCCTGCTCTATCGCCGGGCGCGGAGCCTCTGGGAAGTCCGCCGCATAGTCCCGGGGCGGAGCCTTCAATTCCCGCTCGCTCTCCATGGCCCCGTTTCGCATGGTGTCGAAGTGCGGCATCGCAGGAGCTGGCGCGCTCTCGGTTTGCATCGCGAAATCCATCGCGTCGTCGGCCTCCGCCATGGTCTGCTGCGTCGCCACCGTCACCGTGGTCGCTACACCCGGCGCCGCCGCGGCAAAGTAGAACGCATCTGCGTTATTGTCCGCAGACGTCTCCTCTTCCTCACTCTTAAAGCGGGCGCGCGTGGGCGCAGGCGCTTGATCCCTATCCCGCAGCCAGTTGCCCGGCGCCACCACCGGCACTGAAACCACTGGCGCTTCTTCCACGTTCAACATACGCGCGCGGCGCTCCGGCATCTGGTCGCGGAACCCGGTGGCGATGACAGTGATCTTCACTTCTTCGCCCATCTTCTCGTCGAGCACCGCGCCGAAGATAATGTTGGCGTCTTCGTGCGCCGCCGATTGGATGAGCGACGACGCCTGGTTGACCTCAGACAATTTGAGCGAGCTCGATCCCGTGATGTTGATGAGAATGCCGCGCGCGCCGTCGATGGCGCCCTCTTCAAGCAGCGGCGAAGCCATGGCCAGTTGCGCGGCTTCCGCGGCGCGATTGGCGCCCGAGCCGATAGCCGTGCCCATCACCGCGTGGCCCATGCCGGCCATGGTCGTCTTCACGTCGGCAAAGTCGCGGTTGATGATGCCGGGGATCGTGATGATGTCGCTGATGCCCTGCACGCCCTGGCGCAGCACGTCGTCGGCGATGCGGAAACTCTCAAAAAATCCCGCATCCTTGGCCACGGCCAACAGCTTTTCGTTGGGAATCACGATCATGGTGTCGACGCTGTCGAGAAGTTCCTTGAGGCCGCGCTCGGCCTGTGCCAGGCGGCGCTTGCCTTCGAAGCCGAAGGGCCGCGTGACTACGGCCACGGTGAGAATGCCCATCTCGCTGGCCAAGGAGGCGATGACCGGCGCGGCGCCGGTACCGGTACCGCCGCCAAGTCCCGCGGTGACAAAGACCATGTCGGCGCCTTCCAGCGCTTCGATGATTTTTTCGGAGTCTTCGAGCGCGGCGCGGCGGCCGACGTCAGGATTGGAGCCCGCGCCGAGGCCGGAGGTGAGCCGCACACCCAACTGCAATTTGATGGGCGCCTGGGAGAGCTTCAACGCCTGCACATCGGTATTGGCGGTGATGAACTCCACGCCTTCCATGTGCGCTTGAATCATGCGGTTCACGGCGTTGCCTCCGCCTCCGCCTACGCCGATTACCTTGATGCGCGCATCGCGCAGGGGTTGATCGTGGAATTGAATCCGCATCTCTCCGGCTTCACTCTTCTGCTGTTCCATTGGGCTCCGCTCTCCTTATCGATGGTGTTCCGGCTCAAGGTTCTAAAAACTGGGGGCAATCATGGCGCGCAACCTGGCGCGCAAACTCCGGTTGTCTTCGGCAGCGCGCATGGCGTGCGTGCGATGCGCGTAGAGAATCATGCCGATGCTTGCGGCCCACGATGGATGGTTCAGCGCCGCGGGCATTTGCGGCAGGGGCACCGGCAAACCCGTGCGTGCCGGCACGCGCAACTGGCTCTCGGTTACATCCAGCATTCCGGGCAGCATGGATCCGCCGCCGGTGAGCACGCAACCCGCGCCCAGGGCATCGATGACGCCGCCCTGGCGCAAGCTCTCGCGCACAAAGTACATCAGCTCGCGCGCCCTCGGCTCCAGAATCTCTGCGATAGTGCGTAGCGCCAGGCGCTGCGGCTGCGGGTTGGCAATCTCGATCTCCGCTAACTGCGGCACCGCGGTTACCACCGCATTGCCGTATTGCCGCTTCAGTTCCTCGGCTTGCGCCACCGGCATTTGCAGGCCGATGGCAAGATCGTTGGTAAAATGCGCGCCGCCGATGGGAACCGAAGCGGTATAGGCCACCGCGCCTTCGAAAAACACCGCCATGTCGCTGGAATGCGCGCCGATATCGAGCAGGCATACGCCGAGCTCGCGCTCGTCGGCGGAAAGCGTGCACTCCGCAGAGGCGATGGATTCGAGCACAGCCTCTGAAACCTCGAGTCCGGCGCGATTGGCGCAGGTCACGGCGCTTTGCAGCGCGCTGCCGGAGCATGTGGCAATGTGCAACTCCACCTCGAGCCGCGCGCCCACCATGCCGACAGGATCGAAAATTCCGGGCTGTTCGTCGAGGATGAACTGCCGCGGCAGAAGGTGCAGAATCTCGCGATCCGCGGGGCGTTCGATGGCGCGTGCATGATCCACGGCGGCGCGCACATCTTCGCGCGTAATCTCGCGCATGCCGCGGCCCAACTGCAATCCGCCGCTGGTGTTCAAGCCGCGCACGTGCGGACCACCGATGCCCACCATGCACGTATCGATATTGACGCGGGCCACGTGCTCGGCCTGCTCGCTGGCCGCGCGCACCGTCTTGGCCGCGGGCGCCAGCTCGGCAATCAACCCCTTGCGCATGCCCACCGACTCTACGACGCCGTGGCCGCGATAGCGCAGCACCTGCTCATGCACATCGCCCACCAGCACGCGCGTGCCGGCGCTGCCGATGTCGAGCACCACGATCGTATTTTCCGGCTTCTGGCCCATTCTGCTCACCCGCCCTCAACGCTGCGCGAAGCCCGAACCGAAATTACCTTGCGAGCCGAAGTAGCGTTCGCGTTCTTCGCGGTGCGCTTGGGCGCCACGTGCTTGCTCGCCGGTGCGGGCTTGTTCTTCTTCGCAGCGGGCTTGCTTGTTGAGGATTTGGCAACTTGGCTGCTTGGCGTGTGGGCTTCGGGTGCTGTGCCTGTAGCCGTCTTACCGTCCCCAGGCGCCTCTGGGGTTTCCGCGCCGGATGCCATCTGTAGAATGACCCGGTCATCGTAGTGGTCGAAGCGCAAATCCACCGACTTGAGATGCGGATACTGCTGCCGCCACGCGGCGATGTTCGCCTTGTAGCGCTCGAATCGGCTAAGAAATTTCTCTTCGCCTAGATGCACAAGAATGTCCGAACCCTGCTCGGGCATGATCACGCGCGCATCTTCGGGGTCGGTGAGATCGATTTCTGAAATCTGCTGGGAGTTACGCTTGCCGTCCGCATCCAGCTCCGTCATCAGTCGCAGGTACACGGTCATGCGCGCCTTACGCGACTCCGCGGAATCGCCGGGATCGAGACCCGTCACCACCGGAAACGAATAGTGCCGCTCGGCCATGGTCTTCGGGGCCATACTCAGCAGCACTCCGCTCGCGTCCACCAGCCCGATGGTTTGGCCGTGCTGCGTAAACGCCACCGGCCGCCGCTCCACCACCGCGACGCGAATCTGATCGGGCAGCACGCGCATCACGGTCGCGTGCTCGATCCAGGGAATACCCTCGAGTTCACGCCGTCTCTTGTCCAAAGGGATAAAAAAAACGTTGCAGCCGATGTCTTCCCCGAACACGGGCATCAGATCGGCACGGCTCAACTCCGCGAGGCCGGCTGCCTGGATGTTGCTGGAGCCGGCGATGCGGAAACGCGCGTCGCGTTCAACATAATGCGCGAGCAGAAGACTCGCCGTCGTGAATCCACCCAGCACCAGAAGCGCGGAGGCGGTGAGAAACACGCGGCCCACTGTGCTGGCCGGCCGCCACCAGGGCGCTTTCGGCTTGCCGAAGCGGTCCGCGGAGGGGCGCAGCACACCGTCGCCGTCCGGATCGTCGAACTCCAGCGGCATACCCGGTCCACTGCGGCGGACGCGCCCCTGCGGGGGCACTTCCTCCCGCGTACGCCGGCGGCGCAACTCAGCGGGTGGGTCGTCGTCCCACAACAGAGGTCGATTTGTGGTATTTCCTTGATTGGTCACGCCGGAGCAGGGTCGTGACAATCGCCAGATTTCATTATGGCCCGGGAATGATGAGGGTTTTCCGCAGCTTAGCCGGGGGAACCTTAACCGTTACGGGGAAAAATAAGCCATCCCCGTCTCGAAGCCTCTCAGTTGCCGGGCGGAACAATGTGAATCGTTTCCTCCTCACCGAAAAAAGTGGCTTTGACGCGCTTGGAAACGTTGAAATACGAGAACCAGATGACAAATGGAATCAAGGTTCCCAGAACTCCCTTTATCTCCTGGGCTCCCACCGCCTCCTGATAGCGGCCATCGAGCATGCCAAAAGCCAGGATGGCTTTCAAAATGCTCCATACCAAAGCCGTCACCAGGTAAGCCTTGGCGATTCCGACGGCTCCGGGGCGCAAGCGCCACAGTTGTATGCCGGCAATGATGCCAAAGACACTCATGCCCACCATGCCCAGAATCTCCAAAAGCAAAAAGCCATCGAGGTTCGAATCGATACCAAAGGCCGATGCGTCTTCAGCGCCGAACCCGATGGCGATCAGTGGTTGAACGAAAATCTGCACGATGCAAAAAAGGGCCAGCCAGCCCCCCCATCCGTAGTAGGGCGAGTTGACTCCAGCCGTTCCGGCTCTTGCCGGAGCGTTCGAAGCAGGAGATGTGATTCCGAGGATTTCGTCGGTATTGTCGGACATGGATCCACCTTATTGCTTCTGGCGAGCGTAGAGCGTGAAAAAGAAAATGACCAACATGGTCTGTGCGAAGATCCAAATCGGCTGTTCAATTAACAGACTGCGGTTCGACGACCACCGCAGTCTTTCAACCAAGATCATCTGGAAGAATTCGTAGACAAGGACGACAAGGGCCAGCGACTGCGCAATGGCCGCGATAAGAGTCACTGTTTTCAAACGCACGTTCATTCTCCCTTAAACCAGGTTTTTCACTGTGGGCTGTTGGACGCCGCAATTCGCATGCTACGGCTATTTGAACGCGACGCTGGTTCCGTTCCTGAGCTTTACCGAACCCGTGCCGCTCAAATGCACAAGGTGAAAAACGGCCTCGCCCTGGCCCGCGTTCGCCGCCGGGCCGGTCGTTTCCACAAACCCAAACGGTATCGCGGTCAGCCTTCCGGCCGTGGCAAAGTCCGGCTTCGCGCCCTCGGCGCTGCTCACGTAGTGAATGAGAAAGACGAGTGGAGCCTTTCCGTCAGCGGCCAATGTATCGCCGAAGAGCTGGGCCTTCCCAAAAACTCTCAAGACCGTGCCCGCGCCTGTTGGGATATTGGCGCTTGCCGGATCTTGATTCTGGTCTACCTGGAAAACCATGGTTGAGACGGCATACTCGGTCTCCCCGCTGGCATCGAACGACCGCAGCGTCACCACGCCATCCCAACGTCGTTCCGGTGAATACCGCGCTTTGACGCCGTTGAGTGGAAGCGGAAGATCGGCAAGATCGGACGAAGAAACGTTTACATAGTCATTTTTGTCCAGTCCAAGCTTTGCGAAGTTGGTCTCTAACACCCCGCCATCGAGTTCGGGCGGCTCCGGCGTCGCGGCTTCTGCGGCCCTCAAGACCGCAACGACATCGGGAAACTTCGCCGCAAAATCGCTGGCCTTGGTGTGGCCCGACGTCAAGTTCTCTCCATGAGGGCCTATAAGTCCAGCATTGCTCCTCAAGTTTGGATTTGCGCCCGCCGCCAGAAGGATATTGACCGCGGGCAGGCTTCCCGCGCTCGCCGCGTCCATCAGCGCGGACTCGCCCGCGGAGTCTTCTTGAGCATTCACGTCTGCTCCGGCCGCTAGCAGGATCTTGATCGAATCGATGTCGGGCTTCCTGGCCGCCATGGTCAGGGCGGTGTCTCCATCTGCGTTTGTCGACAGGACTTCGGCCTTGGCTTCGACGAGGATTTTTACGCTGTCCGCCCCGCCCTTCAAAGCGGCAAAGTCGAGAGCGGTATTGCCATCCTTGTTTGTGAGGTTCACGTTTGCGTGGGCGCTGATCAACAGCTTCATGCAGTCCACTTTGCCGGCCAGGGAAGCGGCCATCAGCGCGGTCTCACCGTGGGCCGTCCTCGCGTTCACGTCGGTCCCGGCTTTCAGGATGTTTGTGATGCTTTGCGCGTCGCCACTGAAGGCCGCCTTGATGAGTGCGTCTGCTCCGCTGGCGGGTATGGCTTGTGCGAGTGCAGGAGCGGCCAAAGCGATTGAAGCCGCTGCCAGGACGATCAGACGGAAAACTGGACCCATTCTTGCCTCCCATTTTTCCCATAGTTCTTGTCAGACTCGTTGGCCCTGAGTGCTGGTGTGCGTTTGAAGCAGGATTTCCCTTGTGGCTTTTGGACGCCACAATTCTACATGCCCATTCTGCCTTCGCGGGACATTTTCTCGGGGCTGGTTGCGCAAGCGGCTCCAAAGGGCGCGACGGGGCAAGAGGGGGTGTTGGCGCGTGGGAACTTCAGCTCGTTGTGAGGCAACGAGCAATCTTCCAGCCTCGGGAGGACCTGCCCTTCAGCATGCGCATACTATGAGACTTCCAGCGCCGCCAGAATCTGCGGTCCGAGCTGGCTCACGCTGCCCGCGCCGAGAGTCAGAATCAGGTCGCCCTCGTGGGCCGCAGCCGCAATCGCCTCGACGGCGGCGGGAAAGTCGGGCGCGAATGCAACGTGCGGACCCTGAATGCGCTCGGCCAGCCGCTCCGCCGTCACGCCAGGAATCGGCTCTTCGCTGGCCGCGTAGATCGGCAGCACGATCACGGTATCGGCGTCTGTGAACGCGCCACCAAACTGCTCCAAAAGATCAAGAGTTCGGGAGAACCGATGCGGCTGAAAGATGACGTGGATCTTGCCTCGCCCCGCCCTGCGAATTGA